>JAUUNK010000292.1 GCA_030844565.1 Bacteroides ovatus | reverse complement strand
TACACCCGAAATTTCTCATGGGTTCCGAAATTTTGAGATTGCTGCCGGAGTATGCAAAGGAGAACATTGGGGACCTCCTTTTCATGATGGAGACATGTATAAATGGATGGAAGGGGTAGCTTCTGTCTATGCCGTCAACAAGGACCCTGAACTGGATAAATTGATGGATCGTTTTATTGCTTGCGTGGTAAAAGCCCAACGGGCGGATGGTTATATACATACGCCTGTCATTATTGAAGAACTAAATAAAGGCATTGATAGCCATACACTAACAGATAAACAAAAACAGACCGTAATCGGTACGAAGGTGGGGGAAGAAGATGAAAAAGGAGCTTTTGCCAATCGGCTGAACTTTGAAACTTATAATCTGGGGCATCTGATGATGGCAGGTATCATTCATCGTCGTGCTACCGGGAAGACCACTCTTTTTGATGCGGCTGTGAAAGCCACAGACTTTCTCTGTCATTTTTATGAAACGGCTTCTGCCGAATTGGCGCGCAATGCCATTTGTCCTTCCCATTATATGGGAGTAGTCGAGATGTATCGGGCTACAGGAAATCCCCGTTATTTAGAACTTTCGAAAAATCTGATTGATATTCGCGGTATGGTGGAGAATGGTACGGACGATAATCAAGACCGTATCCCTTTCCGTAATCAGTATCGGGCGATGGGACATGCCGTACGTGCCAATTATTTATATGCCGGAGTAGCTGATGTGTATGCCGAAACCGGAGAAACGCAATTGATGAAAAACCTGACAAGCATCTGGAACGATATTGTTACCCGCAAGATGTATGTGACCGGAGCCTGCGGAGCGCTTTATGACGGGACATCACCGGATGGCACTTGTTATGAACCGGATAGTATCCAAAAAGTGCACCAGAGCTACGGTCGCCCTTATCAGTTGCCGAATAGCACAGCACATAATGAGACATGTGCCAATATTGGAAATATGCTCTTTAACTGGCGTATGCTGGAAGTAACGGGAGATGCTAAATATGCCGATATAGTGGAAACTTGCCTTTACAACAGTGTACTGAGTGGTATAAGTCTGGATGGTAAGAAATATTTCTACACAAATCCTCTTCGTATCAGTGCCGATCTGCCTTATACGCTTCGTTGGCCGAAAGAACGGACAGAGTACATCAGTTGTTTCTGTTGCCCGCCGAACACATTGCGTACGTTGTGCCAGGCTCAGAACTATGCTTATACGTTGAGTCCGGAAGGAATATATTGTAATTTATATGGTTCCAATACGTTGACAACCAACTGGAAAGATAAAGGAGAAATTGCTTTGACTCAACAAACAGATTATCCTTGGGAAGGCAATGTGCGGGTGACGATGAACAAGGTTCCCCGCAAAGCCGGAGTATTCAGTCTTTTCCTGCGGATTCCCGAATGGTGTGAAAAAGCTGCGGTGACCGTAAACGGCGAGCCGGTGGAAGCGGATGTAAAACCGAATACTTATGTAACGGTGAATCGTAGGTGGAAAAAAGGGGATATAATAGAGTTAATAATGGACATGCCCGTCCGTTTGCTGGAAGCTCATCCGCTGGCAGAAGAAATTCGCAATCAGGTGGTTGTGAAGCGTGGTCCGCTGATTTATTGCTTGGAAAGCATGGATATTGCACACGGCGAGAAGATTGATAATGTGCTGATTCCCGCAGATATTAGACTGATTCCCAAGAAGATTACGATTGAGGGCAGCCCCATTGTTGTACTCGAAGGAAAGGCGCGTCTGGCATCGGCTGATTCGTGGGAAGGAGTACTTTATCGCCCGGTTGTCCAGGCAGAAAGAACAGTGGATATTCGTCTCATTCCTTACTATGCGTGGGGAAACCGGGGAAAAGGGGAGATGACTGTTTGGATGCCGCTAACAAGATAAGGATATGGGTAGTAAGAATTTGATAATAGCTTGTTCGTTGCTTGCCATGAGTACTACGCTCATGGCAGGCGATATATGGATTTCTCCCAAAGGAAATGATTTGAATGAGGGAACCCGTCAGGCTCCTAAGGCCACCTTAACTTCTGCTTTGAGGCAGGCACGAGAGTGGCGCCGCACGGCAGATAACCGTGTCCGGGGAGGAATCACTATTTATCTGGAAAAAGGCACTTATTCGCTGTATGAGCCGGTGTTTATTCGTCCCGAAGACAGTGGAACCGAGGAGTCTCCCACTATGATTTGTTCTGCTCCGGCAGAGAATGCTGTGTTGAGTGGGGGAGTACGTATCGACAATTGGAAAAGACAAGGGAAACTGTGGGTAGCGGATGTGCCTGCGTTCAACGGGCGTCCTTTTGATTTCCGCCAGTTGTGGATCAATGGGGAGAAAGCTGTCCGTGCACGTGATGTCGAAGACTTTGAAAAAATGAACCGTATTTGCAGTGTGGACGAGAAAAATGAGATTTTGTATGTTCCTACCGTTGCGGTGCGCAAACTGACGGACGGGAAAGGTCGGCTGAAAGCTAAATATGCCGAAATGGTGTTACACCAGATGTGGTGTGTGGCAAATCTCCGGCTTCGTTCCATAGACATACAGGGAGACAGTGCAGCAATACGTTTTCATCAGCCGGAGAGCCGGATTCAGTTTGAACATCCCTGGCCCCGTCCGATGGTAACGACGGATGGGCACAATTCGGCTTTCTACCTGACCAATGCTCGGGAACTGTTGGATGTGCCCGGAGAATGGTATCATGATATTGATGCACATAAGCTCTATTATTACCCTCGAGAGGGAGAACAGATGCAATCCGTCGAGACAGAAGCTATAGTACCTGCCGTGGAAACACTAGTGCAAGTGGAAGGAACATCGGACCGCCTGGTGGCTAACCTGCGTTTTGAGCGGATAACCTTCTCTTATACTACTTGGATGCGCCCTTCCGAGAAAGGTCATGTACCCCTCCAAGCAGGTATGTACCTGACCGACGGCTACCGTATCGCACCGAAGATGCAAAGAAACTATCTCAATCACCCCTTGGATAACCAAGGATGGCTGGGGCGTCCTGCGGCTGCTGTCTGCATCGCTGCTGCCCAAGGAATTGATTTCGAACGTTGCCGTTTTGAGCATCTGGGTTCTACGGGACTGGATTATAAAGAGACGACACATGGGGGAACAGTACGCGGTTGCCTGTTTCGTGATATTGCCGGAAACGGGTTGCTGGTAGGAAGTTTTTCTCCGGCTGCCCATGAGACTCATTTGCCATACGACCCTGCCGACCGCCGGGAGATATGCTCGCATCAGCGTATCAATAACTGTTATTTTACAGAAGTAGGTAATGAAGACTGGGGTTGCCTGGCCATTGCGGCAGGCTATGTAAGTGATATTGACATTACACATAATGAGATATGCGAAGTGCCTTATAGCGGTATCAGTCTCGGTTGGGGATGGACGCAAACGGTGAATTGCATGCGCAATAATCGTGTGCATGCCAATCTGATTCATCATTATGCCAAACACATGTATGATGTGGCAGGAGTTTATACACTTGGCTCTCAGCCTAAAAGTTATGTAACAGAGAATTGTGTACATAGCATCTACAAGCCGGGCTATGTCCACGACCCTCACCATTGGTTCTATCTCTACACCGATGAGGGCTCTTCTTTCATCACCGTTCGTGATAATTGGACAGAAGGGGAGAAATATCTGCAAAATGCCAACGGTCCCGGAAATGTGTGGGAGAATAACGGTCCCAAAGTGGATGGTGCCATCCGTCAACGTGCAGGCTTGGAGAAGGAGTATAAGGATTTGCGCAACTAATCGCTGTGACGCAGCTTATTAATATAAAGAGAAAAATGAAAAATAAATGGATGATACTACTAGGCGCCTTGTCTCTGGCAAGCAGCGCTTTCGCCCAGACTTGGATATGGTATCCGGGAGACTATGAAATCTGGCTGGGCAACCAGATGAATAACAGACGCACAGAGCGCGGCGCTTTTTTCCCGCCTTTCTGGAAGACCGATAGCCATTATGTAGTGGTGGAGTTCAGCAAACAATTGAATCTGTCTCAGCCGGAAGAGATATTTATTGCTGCCGAAGGAAAGTATAATGTAAAGCTGGATGGGAAACTTCAATTCGGTATGCCGGAGACAATGACCTTGCCGGCGGGGAAACATACCCTCAATATTAAAGTTTGGAACCAGTCTACTCCTCCGGCTATTTATGTGAAAGGAAAAACTGTCAACTCAGACTCTTCGTGGCGGGTAACATACGAAGATAAAGAGTGGATTGACGAAAGCGGCAAGGCTAGCGACACCTCTGCCACCGTCTATATGGATGCCGGATGCTGGAACTTTAATGGTGCTACTCAACTTCCTTCACAATTTAAGCTGATGCGGGAAATATATCGCCCTGTTGCGCAGACAGAGCAGCCGGAGGGGGGAGTTCTCTATGATTTCGGAAAAGAGACTTTTGGATATATTACCTTACAGAATCTTTCCGGAAAAGGAATGATTGAGATTTATTACGGTGAAAGTCCTGAAGAAGCAAAAGATAAAGCCTATTGCGAGACGCTGGATAAACTACAGCTAGAATCGGGGCAAGTGATTGACCTTGCCATTCGCAATGCTGTTCCTTTAAACTCTTCGAACAATGGATATACGTTGGAGAATAGCAAGGCTTTCCGTTACGTCTACATTCTTCACGAGCCGGGGGTGCAGATTGGAGAAGTCTCCATGCAATATGAATATCTCCCTGTGGAATATCGGGGTAGTTTCCGTTGCAATGACGAAGAATTGAATCGCATCTGGGAAGTAGGTGCTTATACGATGCATCTCACTACCCGGGAATTTTTTATCGACGGAATAAAGCGCGACCGCTGGGTGTGGAGCGGAGATGCCATTCAGAGCTACCTGATGAATTATTATCTTTTCTTCGACAACGAAACGGTGAAGCGTACCATCTGGCTGCTTCGCGGCAAAGACCCGGTGACCAGCCATAGCAATACCATCATGGACTATACTTTCTATTGGTTCCTCAGCGTCTACGATTATTATATGTATAGCGGCGACCGTCATTTTGTCAATCAACTGTATCCACGGATGCAGACGATGATGGATTACGTATTGGGGCGTACGAACAAGAATGGCATGGTAGAAGGTATGTCGGGCGACTGGGTATTTGTCGATTGGGCGGACGGGTATCTAGATAAGAAGGGAGAACTCTCTTTCGAACAAATCTTGTTTTGCAGAAGTTTGGAAACGATGGCTTTGTGTGCCGAACTCGTGGGAGATGCAGAAGGACAGCGGAAATATGAAAAACTGGCCTCGGCATTGAAAGCAAAGCTGGAACCTACCTTCTGGAACGAGCAGAAACAGGCTTTTGTACATAACTGCATAAATGGCAAACAGAGTGATGCCGTGACCCGCTACGCAAACATGTTCTCCGTCTTCTTCCGCTATCTGGATGATAAGAAGCAACAGGCTATTAAGCATTCTGTCCTACTCAATGACAGCATTCTGAAAATTACGACTCCTTATATGCGTTTTTATGAACTGGAAGCTCTCTGTGCACTTGGTGAGCAAGAGGCTGTGATGAAAGAAATGAAAGCTTATTGGGGAGGAATGCTGAAAGAGGGTGCTACTTCTTTTTGGGAGAAATATAATCCGGAAGAGAGTGGCACGCAACATCTTGCCATGTATGGACGTCCTTATGGGAAAAGCCTCTGTCATGCCTGGGGAGCAAGTCCTATTTATTTGCTTGGCA
>JAUUNK010000291.1 GCA_030844565.1 Bacteroides ovatus | reverse complement strand
TGGCAAGAGATTAGGTTAGAGTTCAAATAGGCCTATCCTCAACGACTTAGCTGGAGGGGAAACCCAAAGGTGACAGAAGCATGTCAGTAAAGTCATTAGTCAGCCAATTACCACGCTGCGACTGTATGGCAAGAGGAAAAGACAGACACAAGGATGAAGCCTGATTGGTTGAACGATAGTTCTGCGGCACCTGTACCAGCCCCGACGTAAGGTAATTGAAATGTCGGGCAGAAGCACCCTATGTAAACCGAAATTACAACAGGGCAAGAACTGGCTTCTGAGCAACCGCAATAAGCGGATACAGAACGTAAGTCGCATCCGACAGTCAGTCACGCCAAATAGTTATTGTGAAAGCAAATGGGGATTCCCTAAATCAGAATGCTGAAAAGCTATGAGCATAGGCTCTGAATATCTGACATGGGAACGGAGCTTCCGTAGTAGTCCGAGCAAGGGAAAGCCTTGTACATGGCGAAGGGAAGCAGTTAGATAACTTAATACAAACAACGGAAAATGTGTGAGACATTATGAGAAGTCCAGAGCAAGTATTAAAAGCTTTAAACAAGCATGGCAAAGTTTCGGATTACAAGTTCGAAAGATTGTATCGCATTTTGTACAACGTGGAAATGTTCTATATGGCTTACCAACGCATCTATGCAAAGCCGGGAAATATGACACCCGGCTCTGACGGTAAAACAATAGACCAAATGAGCACTCAAAGAATAAGCCGCATCATCGCATCCCTAAAGGATGAATCTTACAAACCGGATCCGGCAAGGAGAAAGTATATACCCAAGAAAAACGGCAAGAAAAGACCGCTTGGCATACCCTCCTTTGAGGATAAGCTTGTGCAGGAGGTAGTACGGACAATTCTCGAAGCTATTTATGAAGAAGTGTTTGAAGATTCTTCACATGGATTTAGACCTAACAGAAGCTGCCATACCGCCTTAACCCGCATACAAAAAACATTCAAAAGTACAAAGTGGTTCATAGAGGGAGACATCAAAGGATTCTTCGACAACATCGACCACAATGTATTGATAGGAATTCTGAGGAAAAGAATCTCTGACGAAAGATTTCTCAGACTCATCCGTAAGTTCTTGAATGCTGGTTACATTGAAAATTGGGAATACCATAACACCTTTTCGGGAACACCGCAAGGAGGTATAATAAGTCCTATATTGGCAAATATCTATCTTGACTGTTTCGATAAGTACATGGAAGAATATACCCGTAATTTCAACAAGGGAAAAGAAAGACATCTAACAAAGGAGTATTCAAGACTCAGCGAACAGATATACAAACTGAAAGCTGAGATTGAAAGTGCGAAAGATGCCGAAAGTGCGAAACAACTTAAAGACAAATATGAGAAACTTAGACGTGAACGGCTAAAGGTTACATGTAGGGATTATATGGACGACACCTATAAAAGACTGAAATACACGAGATACGCCGATGATTTTTTAATCGGTGTTATTGGTAGCAAGGCGGACTGTATCAAAATCAAGTCTGACATAACTCAATATATGCAAGAATGTCTGCATTTGGAAATGTCGCAAGAAAAGACTTTGATAACAAACGCTCAAAAGCCTGCAAAATTTCTCGGATATGAAGTCTTAGTCCGTAAAACTGACGTAACCAAACGTAACAAGTTTAATGTACCAGTCCGAAGTTTCAATGGTACAGTTGTCCTCAAGGTAGCCACAGAAACTGTAAAAAACAGATTGGAACACTATGAAGCCATTAAATATAAGATGGAAAACGGGGTTCAAACGTGGTTTCCTAAATTGAGGGGCAAACTGATGAAAAAGAAAATAGAAGACATAGTAGCACGGTACAACTCTGAAATCAGAGGATTCTACAACTATTACAGTATAGCCAATAACGTCTCGTATGCAGCTTCTAAATTTGGCTACATTATGGAATACAGTATGTATCATACCATTGCAGCAAAAACAAACAGTTCAATCAGTAAGGTCATTGACAAATACAAAAAAGGAAATGACATCATTGTTCCGTATCACGATGCAAAAGGTAAACTACGTTACAGAGTATTCTACAATGAAGGTTTCAAACGCAAACTGCCATCGTCTTTCGCAGATGTGGACAATATCCCATATATAATCACAGTACCACAACCAACGCTGGTTGAAAGGTTAAAATCCGAGGTGTGTGAGTTGTGTGGGAAAGTCGGTCCTGTTGTAATGCATCATGCAAGAAATCTGAATCATCTGAAAGGAGATACGGAATGGGAAAAACTGATGCTCGCAAAACATCGAAAGACTTTGGTCGTATGCACAAGTTGTAATGCAAAAATACAGAGCCATGCAGGATAAAGTCATGTTATCAATGGAGAGCCGTATGCGTGGAGACATGCAAGTACGGTTTGGGGGCAGGTATGAGGAAACCTACTGCCGAAAGGCGGCAAGGCGTCTTGTACCGAGCCTACGCGCAGGAAAAGGCGGCAACATCATCGCTCTGGCAAAGGAACTTTATTTTTCCGACAGTCTTCCCTACCTTTTAAAGAGGATAGAAGAGCAGACACCAAACGTTCATCCGGTCAGTTTTTCTTTTCCCCAGCATAGGACAGAGCCGAGTTTCCAACATTTGGAAGTCCGTGACTTGACCCATCCGGCATTGCTCCGTTACTTGCAGGGGCGGGGTATCAATATCGAACTGGCAAAAAGAGAATGTAAGGAACTCCATTTTACCAATAACGGCAGACCGTTCTTTGCTATCGGTTTCCCGAATATGGCAGGAGGTTACGAGGTTCGCAATTCCTTTTTCAAAGGCTGCATCGCCCCGAAAGACATCACCCATATACGGCAGCAGGGAGAGCCGAGAGAGAAGTGTTTGGTATTCGAGGGTTTTATGGACTATCTTTCTTTCCTCACGCTCCGGATGAAGAACTGTCCGACCATGCCCGACCTTGACAGGCAGGACTATGTTATTCTTAACTCGACTGTCAACGTGCCAAAAGCCATTGACGTGCTATACCCGTATGAACGTATCCACTGTATGCTTGACAATGATGAGACAGGGTATAAGGCGACACGGGCTATCGAATTGGAATACTCCTACCGTGTGCGTGACTTCTCGCACAATTACAGAGGGTATTCGGACTTGAACGATTACTTGTGCGGCAGGAAGCAGAAAACCGAACAACGTGCCGCCCCAAGACAAAAGAAGGGCAGGGGCATTTAATCCGGCAGGATTGCCAGCGGCTGGCGGTTTCATAGGGAGAGCAAGGTTATGTTTCGGTAGACCGAAACCACCTTGCTTTGCTCACCGCAAAGGAAACCGCTCCCGTTGGTCGCAATTTCTAAGACATCATTTAAAAGTAAAAAGGCATGAAAAAGATACAGGACAAGCCGGGCGGTCGTCCGGCAAAGAAACGGACGGAAAAGCAGAAAAAGGTAGTCAGTACGAAGCTGACTGAGTTGCAGTATTACGCTATCAGGAAGCGAGCCGGGGAAGCCGGGTTGCGCATCAGTGAATATGTTCGGCAAGCAGTTATTTCGGCAGAGGTCATACCCCGGCTGAGCAGGCAGGATGCAGATGCTATCCGCAAACTGGTAGGGGAAGCCAACAACATTAACCAGTTGGCACATCGGGCAAATACCGGAGGTTTCGCATTGGTGGCAGTGGAACTGGTGAAGCTCAAAAATAGGATTGTTGAAATCATAAATCATTTGTCGGATGATTGGAAAAATAAAAAAAGGAAGCGGTTTTAAAGGCTGTGTGAACTATGTACTTGGCAAGGAGCAGGCGGTTTTGCTTCATGCGGACGGAGTTCTTACCGAGAGCCGGAGCGATATAATCCGCAGCTTCTGTATGCAGACCGGGATGAATCCCGACTTAAAGAAACCTGTCGGACACATTGCGTTAAGCTATTCGGCGGTGGACGCACCCAAACTGACGGATGAGAAAATGGTACAGCTTGCGCAGGAGTATATGCGTGAAATGAAAATCACCGATACGCAGTATATCATCGTGCGCCATCAAGACCGGGAGCATCCACATGTACATATTGTGTTCAACCGTATAGACAACAATGGCAAGACCATTTCGGACAGGAACGATATGTACCGTAACGAACAGGTATGCAAAAAGCTGAAAGCCAAACACGGGCTTTATTTCGCTAAGGGGAAAGAGCAGGTGAAGCAGCATCGTTTGAAAGAGCCAGACAAGTCGAAATACGAGATATACACGGCTGTGAAAAACGAAATAGGCAAATCCCGTAACTGGAAGCAGTTGCAGCACCGATTGGCGGAAAAGGGTATCACTATCCAGTTCAAACGAAAGGGACAGACCGATGAAATACAGGGCATATCCTTTTCCAAAGGAGAATACACGTTCAAGGGTTCGGAGATAGACCGCAGTTTCAGTTTCTCCAAACTGGATAAATGTTTCGGGGATGTAGGCATGAATGTTGCCGAAAGCCAACGGCAAACAGCTTTCGCACCCATCCGGGAACAAATACCCACACAGAGTAACGCAGAAAGTCCGTTTATAAGCGGTTCGATCGGTCTGTTTTTTGCATCACCGTCCCCGGTGGATGAAGAGCCGAACTTGAATTTGAGAAAGAAGAAGAAAAAGAAAAAACGACTTAAATTGTAAAAACATGGAAGACAACTTGATTTTAGAGGGGCTTCTCTCTATGGTAACAGAACTGAAAGAGAAGCTGGAAGCGCAGGTAACGCCAGCCAGCCGGGAGGAAACTCTCGAACGGTTTGGAGCAATTGAGCAGGTATTGTCGAGACTGCACAGTAACCCGGCTGTTCCTTTGGAGAAGTTGCAGGCTATCCAAAGCCAACTTACCGACATAAGGAATGCGGAACAGGAGCAGCAGCAATCCATAGGAGAAGTGAGAAAATTTGTAACGGCTACCTACCGTTGTCTGAAAGAAATGCTGGATGTGTTGGATTCTTACCGTAAGGAACGCACAACCGAAAAAGCGGAAACCGAACCTACATCGTTGCCCCGGAGGATAAGCGGTTTGTTATGCCCGAAATTGTTTGTTTTTTTGGCAGGGCTGGTTATCTGTTTCGTTTCCTTGTTCCTAAATATCCGTTTGGCTGGACGGATGCAGCAGTTGCAGGACAACGATATGAAATACCGCTACATTCTGATGAAAGGGGAAGCGGACGGGGACTGCCTTGATTTGCTGGAAACGAATTTCAGTAGAGAACGGGATAACGCTTTCATCCAAAATTTGACTGATTCGGTGACGAGGTTTGAATACCGCAGCAGGAAGCAGGCGGAAGCGTTGGAGCGTGCAAGATTGCTCAATGAACAAGCCGAGCGGTTGAAAAAGGAAGCCAACCGACTGGGCAAGCCATAAACCGGGAAAACAAAGGATACAAACTGTAAATGTTAAAGCCCGCACAATATGTGGAGAAAAATGCAGTACATCTTCGTGGTGTACTGCACTTTTTCTATATTTGTGGATAGTCTAATTTGAAAAGCAAAAATCCCCAATCCGCTGGATTGTTTGGATGATGATTAGGCAATGATTTAATAGTGAATAGGAACTGCACCTGCGGGGGAGGCGTTTGCTAAAGTAAATATGCTTGACAGATACTATTATAAAGACATTAGCAACAATCAAATCATTATCGTTATTATGGACATCTAAAGTAAAAAAGATATTCCTATAATGATTAAAGAGGCTGTCTCAAATAGAAGTTTGAGATGGCCTTTTTTGTGTCTGCAAAAAA
>JAUUNK010000290.1 GCA_030844565.1 Bacteroides ovatus | reverse complement strand
GTCATCAAGAACAAACTGGGATTGCTTGAACTCTCCCAACAGTTAGGAAACGTATCACGTGCCTGCAAGATTATGGGCTACAGCCGTGACAGTTTTTATCGTTTTAAAGAGTTGTACGAACAAGGAGGTGAAGTTGCCTTGCAAGAGATTTCCCGCCGTAAACCGGTCATGAAGAACCGTATGGAGGAACATATCAAACAGGCTGTTGTACAAATGGCAATAGACAACCCCGCATTAGGACAAGTCCGTGTATCTAATGAACTGCGTAAAAAAGGTATTCTTATTTCACCGGGCGGGGTGCGTTCCATATGGTTACGGCATGATATGGAGACTTTCCAGAAACGCCTGAAAGCATTATCCGCCAAAGTGGAACAAGAGGGTATCATCCTCGACGAGAACCAGGTGGCGGCATTGGAAAAAGCGAAAGAAGAGAAGCAGGCTCATGGGGAAATAGAGACCTATTATCCCGGTTTTCTTGTTGCACAAGACACTTATTATGTAGGACACATCAAAGGTGTCGGACATATTTATCAGCAGACTGTCATCGACACTTACTCCAAAATTGGGTTTGCAAAGTTATATGATAGGAAGAATGCGCTTGTTGCTGCTGATATGCTCAACGATAGGGTTATTCCTTTTTTCGAACAGCATGACTTGAAACTGATGCGTATGCTCACGGATAGGGGAACAGAATATTGCGGAAACAGGGAGAACCATGAGTATGAACTGTATCTGGCAGTGGAGGATATAGACCATTCCAAAATCAAGGCGAAAAGCCCGCAGACAAACGGAATCTGTGAACGATTCAACAGAACAGTGCAGAATGAGTTCTATGCTATCGCCTTCAGAAAGAAAATCTATACCACTATCGAGCAGTTACAAACAGACCTTGATGCGTGGATGAACTCCTATAACACCGAAAGAACCCACTCTGGAAAGTATTGTTTCGGAAAAACTCCCATGCAGACTTTTATAGAAGGAATCACAGTCGCAAGGAAATATCAACTGCAAAATCAGGAAATTATAAAACCGAATGAGGTTGATAAAACTTCATTCGGTTGTGAGAGTGATGAAAGTTGTGTAACTTCGCAACTGTCATCGGACAGTTTTTTTGTACGATAGTAAACCAACTGTCAGAACAAGTCTTGACTATTACAGCTTATCTGTCTTACTTCTTTTCCCCGAACTGCTTTTCAAAGTTACGGAGCATGACCGCATTAAACCGTTCCTTGATGAACTTCCGGACATCCGAAGCCCGGTAATAGACTTTTCCGCTAATCAACATATAGGGAAGCTCGTTTTTGCTTCGCAGCCGTTGCAATGTTCTGATACTCACTTTGAATAACAGGCATAAATCCTGATTATCCAGCAGGTTATCATCTTCGGGCATCACCTTACCGGCATTACGCAATACCCGTACATCCTTGCAAAGCTCATCCAATTTATCAAATAGCTTTTGCATCCATTCTTTGAAATCGTAGTTTTCTATATACATATTTGCTTCATTTTTCAGATTATACATTCTTGTTTGTCAATCGATTGATGAAGCAAAGTTCAGAAAACCAGCGTAAAGAAATTACGGGGTAGTACATGGAATCCCCTATAAATTGAAGCTAAGTCATTGATTATCTATAGCCTTTTTTATCATGTTCCTTTCGGATAAGGTCTGCCAGTCCATTAAGATATTCTGTTATTTTGCCCGACTTGCGTTTTATTACGTCCTCATGCTTTTGGTGATAGTCTTTCAGTTGGATGTTAAACACCCATTCAAAGGCTTTAGATAAGTCAGACAAAAAAGCTGGTTTGCCATTTTTATAGACGATATGTTTGGAAAGGAATAAACTGCTGATAATTTCCATTATATCAATCAGGTTTGTTTTGTCTGCCAAATAAAGAGGAGAAAAAGGTTGTTTATTAAAGTGTGGTTTGAACTGTTCAGGGTATTTAATACGCCATTCTACAAGGCGTATTTCATTGTTCAGTAATCCTATCGCTTCATCAATGAGATACAAATAAGGCATTTTTTTCTTGCTCAAACCACACACGGTACGATTTAAGTCTATGTAATCCGAAAGAAAAACAGCGTAGTAAAACGCTATTATCCTGTTCGTTAGTACTAAAATCAGCTAAATGGGTAGCTAATTCGTTGATAGCTTCTGATAGTTTATCCACAGAAGCTTTACGCTGTGGATATTCCGACAATAGACGGAAAAATCTCTGTTGTAATAAGTTGCTCATCATAATATTTGTAATATGGAAGTTCTGCCAGAATTTGACAGAACTTCCCGTTGAGAGGACTATTTATTTACAAATTTGAAATAATGTTCATTATATCGATTACCGATATTGGGATATTTCTTTAGAAGCAATTCTATATTGGAAACATCTTCTGTTGACAAATTAACATTGGCAGCTTCTGCATTTTCTTCCAAATACTTTATCCGTTTAGTGCCCGGAATGGGGATAATATTCTCACTTTGTGCTAATAACCAAGCCAAAGCAAGCTGAGATGAGGTTATTCCTTTATTTTCTGCCATTTCTGCAAATTCAGCAGCCAGTTTCTTGTTATTTTCCCAATATACGCCATTATAACGTGGTAAATGCTTTCGGAGGTCATTTTCTCCTAATGTGTCTACATTGATAGTATTTGTTACCAATCCTCTGCTTAATGGTGAAAATGGGACTAAAGTTACTTCCAATTCTTTTGTCAATGGTAAAATCTCTTTTTCAACGTCACGAGTTAATAAAGAATATTCACTTTGAACAGCAGATATGGGATGAATAGCACAGGCTCTCCGCAATGATTCGGAAGAACATTCGCTTAATCCTAAATAACGTACTTTACCCTCTTTTACCAATTCTGCCATAGCACCAACGGTTTCTTCAATCGGTATTGTCGGGTCTATCCGATGTGCATAGTACAAGTCTATAGTTTCAATATTCAACCTTTTCAAACTGCTTTCTACTGCTTGTTTTAGATATTTAGGAGAAGCATCCACATAACTTTCACCACCGGCAAATACACTGCCTTGATTATTACGTAAACGGAAACCGAATTTTGTTGCAATAAAAATCTGATTTCTTTTTTCAACCAATACTTTAGATAATAATTCTTCATTTGCACCATTGCCATACACATCGGCAGTGTCCCAAAAGTTAACTCCGAGTTCCAATGCACGACACAATGTTTTGATACTTTCTTTTTCATCGGCTACTCCATATGCAGCACTCATACCCATACAACCTAATCCGATAGCGGACAAGCTCACTCCTGTTTTACCTAATTTTCTGTACTTCATAATTTATATTTTTAGTCGGTACAAAATTAAAGAAAGGCAATTTGGTGGATTGATACAATTCAAAGCATCACTTGCACAAATCAAATAATTGTTCGTTCCCTGACTTCGCTTGGTGATTTGCCTGTATGCTTACGATAGAATTTACTGAAATAAGAAACTGTTTCAAATCCCAGACTATACGCTATTTCTGAAATAGAAAGATTACTGTGTAATAAGTATTGCGTACACTCTTTGATTATTCTTTCCGCTATCATTTCAGAGGTCGTTTTTCCTGTCGTATCTTTAATCACCTTATTTAAATGGTTAACGTGTACAGACAAGCGGTTTGCATAATCAGCAGGAGTACGTAAATTTAATACCGCATGCGGATAATCAATGGGAAATTGCCTATCTAACAATTCAATGAATAATTCTGTAATACGTTGCGAAGCATTTAGATGTGACTCATACCGATTGGAATCCTGCATTTTTAAGGCTGTATGTATCAACAAATGAAGATAGCATCGTAAGACATCAAACTTATTTACATAGTCTGATTGATTTTCTTCCTGCATTTGCGTGTATATATCCAACACTTTAGCAACTTGCGTATCATCCAAAAAGAAAACTTTATCTCCTGTTACTTTGAATAACGGAGTATTAGCTAATGAGCCGTTTTTTTCTTCCGACTGCACAAATTGTTCATTAAAAATGCAGAACACACCTTTCTGTTCTTCGCTGATTGATTCCCAAGCATAGGGAACTAAAGGATTGGAAAATAATAATGCAGGACGATTTACCAAAATCCATTTGTCTGCATAATATAACTTTCCTACACCTATAATCAATGTAACCTTATAAAATTCCCTGTAACTGAATTGTACTGTTCCAAAATTACATTGACGGGAGAAAATATTAAAATAAGGTTTCTCCTTAGAATAGGTTGTATCCGATTGAAGGTCACAACTTTGTATTCTTTTATAGAATTGCGGAATGCTTTCAGGCATAATACTATGGCTATTTATTGCAAAATAAACAATTATTTACCGAAGAACAGCTTACTTTTTAGGCAATAACACTATTAAATCCTCACACTCTTCTATTAAATAGTATGCTATGAACACTAAAGACTCGGAATCTGATGCATTATCAAAATGCAATATCGGCTTATTCTTAGGCTCATAGAATGCTTCTCCTGTTGTTAGCAATTGAGGACTTTCCCCTTCAATCTGAAATAATAAAGTTCCCGAAACAACATGACCTACAACTGGGCAAGGGTGCAAATGATACTCCGCCTTTCCGCTTTGTGGAATAACAACTCTCTTAATTTCAACTTTCGACAAACCTTGTTTTTCCTTCAATCGGACAGAAAAAAGATTGGTTCTTGCTACGTTTTTCTTTTCCATATTTGTGCAACAATTTAAAACGATTAATAAAATGAATATCGCTATCTTATTCATGATTGATTTGTTTTGCTGCAAAGATAGAACGGAACAAGACCTTATTTCATTGACCTATGTTAAGAGATTTAAGGCGGCTTAAAGATTCAGGTTTTATTCCGAGATAAGATGCAATATGATATTGCGACACATCTTGTTCTATATTAGGATAAGTCTGTAATAGCAATTTATATCTGCCTAAAGCATTATCCATAAGTAATGATGTTTCTTTTCTACATTTTTTTATAAAGAGAGTATCTGCTATATACTTTCCTAATTTATACCACTCATTTGACTCTTGTAGTAATTGGTCATAGTCGGATTTAGACAAACGATATATAACCGAATCTTCTAACGCTTGTATACTTCCTACACTTATTTCTCTCGTCAAAAAACTTCTATATGATGTGGTAAATGAACCTTCAAAATAAAAGTCACTGATATAATCATCTCCTTCCTTCTCTATATAAGAACGTAAAACTCCTGTTCCTACAAAACCAATAAATGAACATACTTGTCCCTGATGCAATAAAAATTCTTTCTTCTTCAAAACAACTTCATCGCATACACCCATCAATCTTCCATATGAATTGAATGATAGACCTATTTCCTTGATTATTAAGTCTTCTAATATCATATTTACCGTTTGAGAGTACAAAATTACCCAAAAGATTTCAAACAGATACTCCATTTAACAAACAAAATCACTATTTTTATAGTGAGGTTTTGAAACAATGGAAATGCTAAACAGATTGAAGAAATTCTTTCGTTTCTATATCGTTACAGCTTATTTTTTACGCTTCGTCTAAGCACCTGTTATTCAACTGATAAAATTCTTATTTTCGTTAAGTGAAAACGTAAATTGAATTAAGGGATTCACAAATAAGCAATTAAAAGCCACAACAACAAATAAAGCTGTATTAATAAAGAGATTACCAAACAAATAGCTATTTTTGCATTATATTTATAGATGTCTATGACAAATACAGAAACCATACAATC
>JAUUNK010000289.1 GCA_030844565.1 Bacteroides ovatus | reverse complement strand
ATCCCATGCACCGGAATACACAGAGGCCAGCACACCGAACGAATCGTAGAAGCCCATACCGTCGACAGGCGCGGCCCGGGTCAGCACCCGCCCTTCTCCGGCACGGTCGCTCCCGGACAGGAAAGCATGCAGGTAAAGCTCCCGCCCGCCATCCTCCGTCTGCAAGGGTAGTACCCCCAGAAGAGAATCCACCACAACCATGTCCGTATCCTCCCGATCCCCGCCCGTACGGGTAATCGGCCGTACTGTAGCATCAGATAAAGAGAAACTGATTTCAGGACCCGGATGCATGGTTGTCAACGACTCATCCCAGCACGAACCGAGTAACATCATTACAATCAACAACACCCAAAAGCACGCACCGGATGAGCAAAAGCCCCTTGAAACAATGGTATAAATCTTTTTACTCATTCTATAATAATTTTCTTTGTCAGTGACTATTTACATGTATTCTGCGATGAAGAGAGGGCGACTCAAAAAACTGAGTCGTCCTCGTTTTATCCGTACTCCTAATGGAAACTTTCCCAAAATTTTCAATTCTCAGAAAAAAACCTTTCGGGCAACCTCTTTTTCTACATATTAATATCCTCTGCTTTCTCTGTCCAGTCAGTCACACTTACAGTAAACTTGATCGCTCCGCCCAAAATATCGTCCCCGGGCTGGTAATTATCATCCGGATCCACCACTTTCTCGGGATCGACCTTACCGGCCCCGTTCGAGAAATCGAGCGTGTAAACGTACTTATTACCAGCCACCCAATTCGTCTCAATAGGAACGGCCACCCAGTCATAGTCACCACCGTTGGCAACCGGATAGACATGTGCCCCCGCCTTTGTAGTGATTTTAACTTTCACAGCCAGATAAGCCCCCTTCGCGACATTGGTTTTGTCTGTAGCAGCAGCCCATGCAGTAAGTTGCTGCGGAATCAGCATGGCGTTGTCATCGTCCGTTTTCATAATGGAAGCGGGCATGCCATTCAACATCCTTTCTGTCTCATAGGTAACCTCGTAATTGGTTTTCTCTGAATTCAGCGTCCATGTGTTAGCATCAAAATCGAACGTCCCTTTAGAAACGGGCATTCCGATACGCACGCCTTTCACTTTGTACTGATAACCCTCGTTTGTATTTTTGGCCTTGACCTCAATCTGAACCAACCGATGCTCGAATTGCAACTGAACGCCTGACGTTTCATTTGTTTTATTACCGGTAGCCTTGATCGTAACGAAATCTTTCTGATTGCTGATATCTGTTGCAGGTGAAAAATCAGTAAGCTTCTTGGTCGCGGAAGTGATTGTCAACGTCCCACCAAGATCAGTTTTTGAAGGCGAGTAGGCATAAAATGTCAGGGTGCTTCCATCTCCCGGCCAATAATAAGCAGGTGTAGAGGTAAAAAAATTACCATTTTTCGAGAACAACTGATCCGAGAAAAGATTTTCATTGCGTGCGTCCAGGGCAGTCACGTAAATACTACTCATATTCGCCGTGTTCGTTTCCTGGGCACGGGTCCCCATGGCAGCTCGGAAATCAATTGCATTTCCCTTGTTGGTATCCAATACATTTTCTTCCGAGCACGATACCATGACAAGTGCAGCCATGGCAGTTAAAAATAATTGCTTTTTCATACGTAAATAATATTAAATTAAACAAATAAAATTGATTCTTACATTTCTATATTTTCCTCCTCCGTTTCCCACTCGCTGACGTTTGGGCGGAAGCCACCGCCATTGGCGATGGGTTTCGGCACGGGAAGGCCGTACAAAAGGATGTGTACGTTACGGGGATCCGGGGCCGTGTGGACCTGCTCCGTTACATCGTAGGTATGTTTCCACTCGCTCCCGTCGGACAAAACGGCATAGACCGTCAGATGATGCATGTTCCGTTTCGAGTGGCATTGTCCGAAAGTGAGCAGCTCCCCTGTAACAATGGTTTTATTATCAGAGATGACTCCGTCGAAAGGTATTGTAACCCGCTCGTCCGTCGTTTCTTCCCTGCCGGCAAATAACCCACTCGCCAAACTTGACAGCACACCACTTATTCCCGACACATATTTAAGATTCTCGGCATTGCGAATCTCTATCGAATAACGACATACAGATACTTTAGGATATAAAGTAATGGTTTGCAACTGTTTTTGAGTCAGCTCTACATGTACTATGTAATCGCTCCAAATCATATCAGGCGAGAGCATTATAGGCTCCGATTCTACCGCTCCGCTTCCATGCATATTCTTTACATCCATCATGTTCATGAAGGCATAACCTGAAGTAAGAGTTACCTCCCTTGTAGTTACACAAAAAGTTTCCCTTTGCCTCGTGTTCAGGTAGCGAATATTTTCCGTGTCACTGTTTAGGCACAACACGCTATATGCCCCGTTAGAGACACGAAAAGTTCCTCCTTTTCGGTCGGTAAAATCATAACGTACTACCTCGCCGCCTCCGACAGGAAACAAATAGAGCGACATAGATGCCGGATTGGCATCAGGAGCCTTCTGCCAATCAAATATCACTCTTGCATTCACAACATGAGGAATACCATTATAAAGTTCTTTGTGTTCACAAGAAAGCATGACAGCGAGCATCACCACTGAAATAATTGCAAATGCACATTTTTTCATTTTCTGCCTCCTTTCTCATTAAAATAGCCTTTCCCAAGCAGCCAAACAAGTGAGACCTCCGCCTTCGTGGGACCAAACCAATGACGCCGTCCAGTCTCTTTCCAAACATAATATTTATTTTCTGGATAGTATTTTTGAAACTCTCCACCCCAATACCCGGCTCCGATAACAAAATCAAGATTTAAACGACGTCTGATAGGTAAAGAGTAGCCGTACTCTACTCCAACTGTATAATTCATCTTATCCCAAAGTGTACCTCCTGGTATACCACCTATATATCCCCGACTTCCAGTCTCGAAATCATAAGTGAACCCTTGCGAATAAATACCAAGATGATGTCCGGTTAGCGGCTTTTGGTTAGCACGGGAACCGAAATACTTTCTAAAAAACAGTTCTCCTCCGTAAATACGCCAATAATGATGACGTTGATCATTTTTCCACCAGGCGTACATCCAACTCCCTCCAGCTGACCATCCCTTCCCCAAATAAAACTCCATACCCAAATTTGGAACGAGAGCAACGCAATAGAGTAAATTGGTTTTCAGTCCGATATAAATGGAGCGTCCCCCTATAGGTTCAACTGGTTGAAGCGGTATCGAAAGTGGGGTGGATATAGAACCTGTCGAATCATTAAAGAGAGACCGATAAATGGGAATAGCCATTCCCGGTTTCAGTATTCCGACTGAACAAGGTTCATAAACGAAAAGAATCTTTGTCCTACGTAGTTCAGGAAAGAAAAACTTTTCCATATATCGCCAGACCCGTCCTCCATACAGACGCTGTAAACGATTTTTGCGACTGTCAACAATTGCCCCGTCACGAATGACCCACTCGGGAGTGTTGTACAAGATATCCAACACTTCTGTCCGGTGAGGCATGTCAGACATGGCAATCTGTCCCGTCAGACCAATCCAGTCCACTCCTCTGGACTCCATCTTGAAAAAGCAGGTATCCAGTGCCAGTTTTTCTTTTAAATATGTCCTCGCAGCTATACCCCTACGGTCGGAAAGGTATCTGTTAATCTCCGTCCCTCCTTCCGGAGATGCTCCTGAAACGATACAAACCTGGCGTAAGCGGTGTTCCGATTCCTTGTTAAACAGCCTCGTGTGGTGCAGCAAGGAATCGAAGCGGATACCGTTATCCCGAAAGGAGGAAGACAACGTATCATATCCTTGTTGGAAATATAATTTCACGCTTACCGTATCACGGGACACCATCTCCTGCCCAGTCAGATACCTGACATTCGAAAATGGCATGAGAAGTAATAAAAATAACCTTATGTTTATTTTCACCATTCTATATATTATATATTTAAAGTTGTTTTTCTGAAAAGCTATCTGCTTCACTCGATTTTGTTATTGTCATGCAAATGTATTGTTTGCAGGTATAGAAAAAAAAGAAACAATTAACTTTTTTTTGCTTATAAGTACTTAAAAATTAATCTTAATAAACTTAAACATACTTTAGGAATGTTGTCTAAATACTTATTTATACTTTTCCTCTATCTTTGCAGTAGAATATTGAGATTAAACGTTTCAAATTAGCATAAAAGTGTGCTTAATCATAATTGAATTTCTTATTATCATTAAAATTATTTGTATGTTTAAATGGTATAATTATATAATTTCCAACTCTATCGAACAAGGAACGCTGATGGAATATCAGCAAAAACGTGTATTTCATGTTTTTCTGGTCCTGCTGGCTTTGTGCATACCAGCATACATGTATATGATCTCTTTTCCCAATAAAATATATTATTATTTAAACGGGGCACTTTTTATTGCAACAATCCTGTTCGTTATAGCCTACTTCACGAATAAAATAAAGTTGAACACCGCTTTCTATTTTATTCTGATTTCAATACATATTGAAATTGGCACGGAGATTATCTATTGTTCCACAATTGACGAATATCCGTATCAAAGATTGTTGATCATGGGCAATATCATTTTATCCGTCTTGTTTACTATGTTTTCCGTGTGTGCCTACATGAGCAAGACCACCATTCAGATATCGCTTATTTCTGTCTTGTCGTACACCGTTTGCGTATTTATCACCAATGGTCCCTTTCTTACAAACTATCTCCCTATCATTGTTATTATATTCACGGTGAAATCCTTGTTCGGTATTTTACTGCACAGAAACATAAGTTGCCTGCAGCAGGAGAACGACATGCTGAAAAAGGAGGAGTCAACGTTGCTAAAAGTACTTCAGGTGAATAGGGAAGAATTGTTTGCTCTCGCGGAATTGATAAGTAAGGAAATTTCGGAGGACAATATCAACTCGTTGCTGGATGTTGTCGGGGAAAAGACAAGAAAGACACTTTTTATGGCTCTTCACGCCCATCTCAAAGAAGAAAAGAGTAGGCTTGAAATCATCAGAAAAATATATCCGGAACTCTCTCCATCTGAATTATCTATCTGTCGCTTGATTCTACAGGATAAAACCGTCAGTCAGATATGTGAAGAACTGCATAGGAGCAGCGGCAATATCACCAGTCAGCGTGCGAATATCCGAGCAAAATTTAAACTAAAAAAAGGAGACAATCTAAAGGAATATTTACAGGAACGGATGAAACAGTATGAAGAACAGTACGAATCAACGACATGATCACACTCCTTGTTTATGAGGATTGACTACATGAACTATTGCTAAATCTTTAGTTTCGCAGTAGTTCACATACCATGTTCTAAATCAAAACTCTTTTGAGGAAAAATTGAAGGTTTTAAGTTCTATCCGAAAGTCAATATTGATTTTTATTTTTTTTACAATACCCATCTGTATAAGTTAGGATGTTTTTTTCTAGTTTTTTGGGGGAATCTGATGATTTCATGTCTCTGAAAATGTTTAGGTACTGCGCTTTTGAAATAGGAGTTGCTGTTCACTGCACGGGTGTGCCAGTCCTTTTCCTCCCTGCTCAGTTTTCCGCCATTGTTCAGTTTGATACGAAGTCTGTACACTTTGCTGACTTGCAGGTTCTTCAATTTCGGGACTTCCCACGCTACGAATTTTGTTGCTACCGTTGCTCTCACATCCGTTTTGTTTTTTGTTTTAATGCGAATTCAAGAGCTGAAGGAGTTGAGTTTCGGGCGCTTAAAAAGGTAAGGGAGTAGAGGATGCAAGGTTTTTTAGAAAAAGAATAGGATAAAATGAAGATTTGAGCAGAATTGAGCATTTC
>JAUUNK010000288.1 GCA_030844565.1 Bacteroides ovatus | reverse complement strand
CGCTCGCTGACACCACAAATTTCGACATACTCATTCCACATTGAAATATCATCCAAATTGTTCAAGCCACTGAATACACTGACTTTGCCAAACTTTGTCACGCCGGTAAGCAGAGCAAACTTTATATACCCGTCCTTCGTTTTCAAAGCGCCATAAAATGGCCTCAGGGTATTTTGGAATTGCTTTTGAAGTTCTTCATTGCCGATGGCTTGTAACATAGGTTTGTCATACTCATCTACCAGAATAACTACACGTTGCCCCGTCTTTTCGAATGATACCGGCAAAGCGCAGGGAAAAGAATGTTTCAGACGGACGGGTGCCGTATTGGCTTTCCCAATATTCAAGATTATCATTCAATATTTTATCCAGACTTTCCAGCGTGTCATACTTCTCAATATTAAGGTCGAGATGCAATATAGGATGCTTTATCCAATCCTTTTCCAACTTTTCCACAGCCAATCCTTCAAACAGTTCCTTTTTCCCTTGGAAATAAGCCTCCAAGGTAGAAATGAGCAGACTCTTTCCAAAACGGCGCGGACGACTCAAGAAGTAATAACTTCCGGTCTTGACCATTTGATACATTAATGCAGTTTTATCAATATAGAAATAACCGTCATTACGAATCTTTTCGAAATTCTGAATGCCGATAGGATAAATTTTATTGCTCATAATCTCTGCTTTTATAAATTAATACCAGTCACCTGTCCTACATATATATATATATTTTTAATAGAACTCCTTCTCACGCAAGGTTAAAAGATTCTTTTCCTCAAGCCACTATTACCTCTAATTTTCCCTACAATAAAGTTTGAAAAATAAAAAAACATCTGCCACCTGCAACAAAATCGAAATAACAAACTGACTGATAAACAATTATAGCGTTGCAGATACCGTTGCAGATACGTTGCAGATAAAAACATCTGCAACACAGCGGTAAGAAGAAATGTTGCACACCAAGCATCAAAGTTTATTTTCCTATCATTGAAGCGCTCGTTTCCTGCGTCAGAACTCCGGTTCCCAGGCGGGAAACTACAGTTTCCGCGCATGGAAACGAGAGTTTCCAGCCAGAGATACTAGCGTTTCCCGCTAGAGACACTGGAGTTTCCATATAGAGAAACGACAGCGAAACCGTAGCTAAAGATTTTCAGAGAAGGAGATATACAAGACTAACCCCAGTTATAATCCTCCACGTAACCGTCGAAATACTCATCCAGACTAACGCCAAGCTCCTTGGCTACGGCAATAATCCGCCGTTGTTCGACCGGACTAAGGTTCATGTCTCCCCTACGTTTCAAATAATAGTTCTTTCTACCCATATATTCAATCATACGATAGCGAAAGGTATCTGCCACACGAACCGTAAGAGCACTAATCGTACGCATAAAGCCGCGTGCATAACGCACTTTCTCATTGGAACGGTAATAATCACAAGCACTTTTCATCGCTTTCAGCCGGTTGGGATTCATTATTGACAGGAAAACCCGCTCCGCCGGAGCATACTCTAAGGCGATATGCCGCAGACAAGTCGTGGCACGCGGACATTCTTCGGCTGCACACAAGCCGAAAGTATAAGGAACGATGGAATAATCGAATGGTTCTTTCATTGCTGTTTATCGGTTTTATTGTTATTAAATTCTACAAATGTACGGATAAAAAGGATAAACAGATAAAATATCCATGTTTATTTGCAAGAACGGGCAAATATGACTAACTTAGCAGAATATTATTAACAAAACAAAAGATGAAAATTACTCAATTAAGAGACAAGGACAAAACTACTGCGCTGACTACAATGGATATGGAAACGTGGATAGGAAAAACACGGACAGAAACAAAGACACAGCCTGTGTCCGCCTTCAGAGAAGTGTTGCGATATTCCCTGCCCGACTCACGCTGCTACGAAGCAGACAAGCTTCCGAAGATTCTTCCGGCTGCGGAATTCCGCAGGGCGGAAGGTGGAAAACAAATGAAAAGTTATAACGGAATAGTAGAACTGACCGTCGGACCGTTGTCAGGCGGCCCGGAGATTACATTGGTAAAACAATTGGCATGGGAACAGCCGCAGACTCACTGCGTCTTTACCGGTTCGAGCGGACGGTCAGTGAAAATATGGGCGAAATTTACCCGCCCTGACAATTCGCTTCCACAGAAAAGAGAAGAAGCGGAGATATTTCATGCGCATGCCTATCGTTTGGCCGTGAAATGCTATCAGCCGCAAATTCCGTTCAGCATTTTACCCAAAGAGCCTAGTCTGGAACAGTATTCACGACTGTCATACGACCCGGAACTTATGTACAGACCGGATTCCGTTCCGTTTTATCTCTCGCAACCGTCAGGGATGCCCGAAGAACTGACTTATCGGGAAGCGGTACGCTCGGAAAAGTCACCGTTGACACGGGCCGTGCCGGGATATGACACGGAGCGCGCTATATTTATGCTTTTCGAAGCGGCTTTGAGAAAGACCCATGAAGAAATCTACGAAGCGGAAGATGAAGGTGCCCCCGAAAGAGGGGAAGACTTTCAGGCTATGGTGACACAACTGGCTATCAACTGCTTCCATTCGGGCATTCCCGAAGAGGAAACGGTGAAACGTACTATTTTCCACTATTACCTGCGCCGTCAAGAGGTGCTCATCCGCCAGCTGGTCAAGAATGTATATGAAGAACAAAAAGGGTTCGGAAAGAAGAGCAGCTTAGGGAAAGAACAGTACCTGTCACTCCAGACAGAGGAGTTTATGAACAGGCGCTACGAATTCCGTTACAACACCCAAGTGGGAGAAGTGGAATACCGCGAGCGGAACTCATTCCATTTTTACTTCAATCCTATCAACAAACGGGTGCTGAACAGTATCGCACTAGATGCGCAAGCCGAGGGTATTCCGCTATGGGACAGGGACATAAGCCGATATATCTACTCCAACCGCATCCCTGTATTCAATCCGTTGGAAGATTTCCTCTACCATCTCCCCGTCTGGGACGGCAAAGACCGTATCCGCGGACTGGCGCAAACCGTTCCCTGCGAAAACAAGCATTGGGTAGACTTGTTTCACCGCTGGTTTCTCAACATGGTCATGCACTGGCGTGGGACAGATAAGAAATATGCGAATAATGTTTCGCCCCTGCTGGTAGGCCCGCAAGGTTGCCGTAAATCGACATTCTGCCGCAGCCTCATCCCACCCGCCATGCGTGCATACTATACGGACAGCATCGATTTCTCACGAAAGACGGATGCCGAATTGTATCTCAATCGTTTTGCGCTCATCAACATTGACGAGTTCGACCAGATCAGCGCCACCCAACAAGGATACCTGAAACATATCCTGCAAAAACCGATTGTAAATATGCGCAAACCTTATGGAAACGCCGTACTTGAAATGCGCCGTTATGCTTCATTCATCGCAACGAGCAACCAAAAAGATTTGCTGACCGACCCTACGGGCAGCCGCCGCTTTATCTGTATCGAAGTAACCGGAACGATAGATACAAACAAGGCGATAGATTATGAACAGCTTTACGCGCAGGCCATGTATGAGCTCGACCACGGCGAACGTTACTGGTTCGACCAGTCCGAAGAGCAGATTATGACCAGAAGCAACCGTGAATTTGAACAAGTTTCGCTCGAAGAACAGTTGTTTTACCGTTATTTCCGTCCGGCCAAAGAGAAAGAGGATGGCGAATGGCTCTCACCGGCGGAGATTTTGGAAGATATAAAGAAAAACAGTGCCATACCGTTGTCAAACAAGCGGGTAAGTGTGTTCGGGCGAGTTCTCCGTAAACATGAAATCCCGTCGAAACGTGTACACAGAGGTACTGTCTACCATGTTGTACGAGTTTTATAAGACCAACAGATGCGTTGCAGATACTACATCTGCAACGTATCTGCAACAGGTATCTGCAACGCTGTAATACGTTTATTTTCAATAAGATAATTCAATTTCGTTGCAGGTGGCAGATAAAAAAGCACTTTACAAACTTATGTGTAGGTAAAGCTATCTTTCTGTTAAATTCTCAATGAGCCATAAACAAAAATCTCCCCTGCCTGTTACATAGGCAACTTAAACATAGTAACCTAAACATAAAAATTATGGCTAGAGAAAGTGTAAAAATTCTACAAGGGAAACTAGATGTAGAAAGTTTGATCGCACAGTTGAACGCAGCATTAGCTGAAGAATGGTTGGCATACTATCAATATTGGGTAGGTGCATTAGTAGTGGAAGGTGCCATGCGCGCCGATGTACAGGGTGAATTTGAGGAACATGCCGAAGAAGAGCGCAGACATGCGCAACTGCTCGCTGACCGTATCATCGAGTTGGAAGGAGTTCCGGTGCTTGACCCGAAGCAATGGTTCGAGTTGGCAAGATGCAAATATGATGCTCCGCAGGGGTTCGACTCTGTCAGTTTGCTGAAAGATAATGTAGCCTCCGAACGCTGCGCAATCCTTCGTTATCAGGAAATTGCAGATTTTACCAATGGGAAAGATTTCACTACCTGCGACATCGCCAAACATATTCTTGCCGAAGAGGAAGAACATGAACAGGATTTGCAGGATTATCTGACGGACATTGCCAGAATGAAGAAATCATTCCTCGACAAGTAAATTCTAATATAATAGTGATTAGGTAAAAGAGGGTGTATCCTGCAGGGGATATTCCCTCTTTTATCTATTATAGTACGATAAAAACAAAACTATTTTAGAGTAAATCAAGAAGAAATCTTTCTTTTTTCGTATTTTTGTCCCAATATGCACGTTTAATCCAAGTAGATAACGAACATTAGCAAAAAAAGAATGAAAGTAATTGATTTAATACATAGCAACAAGAAAACTGCTTTTTCTTTCGAGATACTTCCACCGCTGAAAGGAACGGGAATAGATAAGTTATATCAAACGATCGATACGCTTCGGGAATTTGACCCGAAATATATCAATATCACTACCCACCGCAGCGAATACGTGTATAAAGACCTCGGTAACGGATTGTTTCAGAGAAATCGCTTGAGAAGACGTCCGGGAACGGTTGCCGTGGCTGCCGCCATTCAGAACAAATACAATATTACGGTAGTCCCGCATATTTTGTGCAGCGGATTCACACGTGAAGAAACCGAGTATGTATTGCTCGACCTGCAATTTCTGAATATCACGGAATTACTGGTGTTGCGTGGTGACAAAGCGAAACATGAGTCGGTATTTACACCGGAAGGTGACGGTTATCATCATGCTCTCGAGTTGCAGGAGCAAATCAATAATTTCAATAAAGGTATTTTTGTGGACGGTTCGGAGATGAAAGTCAGCAGTACACCGTTTTCTTACGGGGTGGCTTGTTATCCGGAGAAGCACGAAGAAGCGCCTAATATCGAGACTGACCTTTACTGGCTGAAGAAAAAAGTGGAGAACGGGGCGGAATATGCCGTGACACAGTTGTTCTACGATAACAGGAAATATTTTGAATTTGTGGAGCAGGCGAAGGCGGCAGGTATCAATATACCTATCATTCCGGGAATCAAA
The DNA here is from genome assembly GCA_030844565.1 of Bacteroides ovatus. GTDB lineage: Bacteria > Bacteroidota > Bacteroidia > Bacteroidales > Bacteroidaceae > Bacteroides > Bacteroides ovatus_A. The sequence goes on along the minus strand of JAUUNK010000288.1, from coordinate 339 downwards.
CCGTTCAAGAAGCTGTCCCAACTAAGTATGATTCCAAAGACTTTCAAAGTGGACTTGCCGGAAGACTTGGTGAAAGAGGCTTTGAAGTGCAAGAATGACGCGGAAGCCGAGCAAGTAGGTATCGAATGGTGTGTAGCCCAGTGCAAGGAATTGATGGATCATGGGGTTCCGAGTATTCATTTCTATTCCATCGGGGCGGTAGACAGTATCAAAGAAGTAGCCAAAATCATTTATTGATATGTTTTTCAGAGACGTAATCGGACAGGAAGAAATCAAGCAACGGCTCATTCAGGAAGTGAATGAGGGGCGTATTCCACATGCCCAGCTTATTTGCGGACC
>JAUUNK010000287.1 GCA_030844565.1 Bacteroides ovatus | reverse complement strand
GTGGCTATCGGACAAAAAGGTTCTACGGTTGCTTCCATTGTAAACACATTGCGCCAGTACGGAGCATTGGAATATACAGTGATTGTAGCTGCTACCGCAGGTGACCCTGCCGCCTTGCAATACTTTGCTCCGTTTGCAGGAGCTGCCATCGGAGAATATTTCCGTGACACGGGTCGGCACGCACTAGTGGTATATGACGACTTGTCCAAGCAAGCCGTAGCCTATCGTGAAGTCTCTTTGATTTTACGGCGTCCTTCCGGACGTGAAGCTTATCCGGGAGATATTTTTTATCTGCATTCACGTTTGTTGGAGCGTGCAGCAAAGATTATCAACCAGACCGAAGTGGCACGCCAGATGAACGATCTTCCCGATAGCCTGAAAGATAAAGTGAAAGGAGGAGGCTCGCTGACTGCTTTACCTATCATCGAAACACAGGCAGGAGACGTGTCTGCATACATTCCTACCAATGTAATTTCTATCACCGACGGACAGATATTCCTGGATACCGACCTCTTTAACCAAGGTAACCGCCCGGCTATCAATGTAGGTATCTCTGTGTCACGTGTAGGTGGTAATGCCCAGATTAAGGCGATGAAGAAGGTTGCCGGGACATTGAAAATAGATCAGGCACAATATCGTGAGTTGGAAGCTTTCTCCAAATTTAGCGGAGATATGGACCCGGTTACGGCTTTGACTATCGACAAGGGGCAGAAGAACGTACAGTTGCTCATTCAGCCCCAGTACAGTCCGATGCCTGTAGAGCAACAGATTGCCATTCTTTATTGCGGAACACATGGGCTTTTGCGAAATGTACCTCTGGATAAAGTGCAGGATTTCGAGCGGAACTTCCTTGAATCCCTCCAGCTTAATCACCAGAAAGATGTGTTGGATGTACTGAAAACAGGCGTTATCAACGATGAAGTGACAAAAGCTATCGAAGAAACGGCTGCTATGGTGGCTAAGCAATATTTATAAGTTTAAAATTTTAAAATCATGGCTTCACTCAAAGAGGTAAAAACCAGAATAAATTCGGTAAAGAGTACTCGGAAGATTACTTCTGCAATGAAAATGGTGGCTTCTGCCAAATTACATAAGGCACAGGGAGCCATTGAGAATATGTTGCCTTATCAGCGGAAGTTAAATAAGATATTGAACGATTTTCTGAGTACTGACTTGGATATAAAATCTCCTTATGTAGTTTCACGTGCAGTGAAACGGGTGGCTATTGTCGTGTTCTCTGCTAATGGCTCCCTTTGCGGTGCATTCAATGCGAACGTGATAAAGATGCTTCTCCAGACGATAGGGGAGTATCGTGAGCTGGGGCAAGACAATATACTTATCTATCCCGTTGGAAGGAAAGTGGAAGAAGCAGTGAAGCGAATGGGATTTGTAGCCCAAGGGTCATACCAGCAGCTTTCTGATAAACCTTCTTACAAAGAAGCCGCGGCATTAGCCCAACACCTGATGCAATTGTACGCATTCCACGAAGTAGACCGTGTGGAACTTATCTATCATCACTTCAAGTCGGTTGGAGTACAGATTCTGCTACGTGAAACTTATTTGCCCATCGACCTTGCCGCCATAGCAAAAGAAAATGAAGAAGAAGCGGATAAAGGGCAAATTGTGAACGATTATATTGTGGAACCTTCGGTAGAAGAACTGGTTACTAGCCTTGTTCCTACCGTCCTTATGCAGAAAATGTTTACAGCATCTATGGACTCCAACGCTTCGGAGCATGCCGCCCGTACGCTTGCCATGCAGGTAGCTACCGACAATGCCAACGACCTCATCCAGGATTTGACAAAACAGTATAACAAGTCACGTCAACAGGCCATTACCAATGAACTGTTAGATATTGTGGGCGGTTCGTTGAAGTAACGGAAATCATCTAAATGAGAGCCCCCCCGAACGTTGGGAGGGAAAATCATTTAGATGATTTTTTTATTGCTTATATTTTCCTTAACTTTACCGAAAATTATAGAGTTCATGGAGAATAACCCCGAACTGCGCTTAGCATGGCAGTTTATAGAAAATACAGGTACACACTTGTTTCTTACCGGAAAAGCCGGTACAGGTAAAACTACTTTCTTGCGTCAACTGAAAGAACATACTCCTAAACGGATGATAGTCCTGGCACCTACAGGCATTGCGGCTATCAATGCAGGGGGAGTAACGATACATTCTTTTTTCCAACTACCCTTTGCACCTTATGTTCCGGACACCACTTTTAACTCAGCACAAAATCACTACCGTTTCAGCAAAGAAAAGCGAAATATAATCCGAAGCATGGATTTGCTGGTGATCGATGAAATCAGTATGGTACGGGCTGATTTGCTGGATGCCATAGATGCCACTTTAAGACGCTACCGCAATCGTGACAAACCTTTCGGTGGAGTTCAGTTGCTGATGATTGGAGATTTGCAGCAGTTGGCTCCCGTAGTGAAGGACAACGAGTGGGAGTTGCTTAAACCTTATTATGACACTCCCTATTTCTTTGCTAGCCGTGCTTTGAAACAGACTACTTATATGACTATCGAGCTGAAAACAGTGTATCGTCAAAGCGACAATCATTTTCTTTCTTTGCTAAACAAAGTGAGGGAGAACGTGGCAGACGAGCAAGTGCTCCGGGAACTCAACCGCCGCTACCAACCGGGGTTTCAGCCACCAAAAGAAGAAGGATACATCCGCCTGACTACCCACAACTATCAGGCACAACAAGTAAACGAACGGGAGCTGGCACTGCTGCCCGGCAGAGCATACACCTATCAAGCCACCATAGAAGGCAACTTCCCTGAATATGCTTACCCCACCGATGACAGGCTTACCGTGAAAGAAGGAGCTCAAATCATGTTTATCAAGAACGATACCTCAGCTGAAAAGCGCTATTACAACGGTATGATAGGGATTGTTGTCACGGTAAATCAAAGTGGTATATGGGTGCGTGGAAAAGACAGTAACCACGATTTTCAGTTAAATGTCGAAGAGTGGTCCAATAGTAAATATGTGCTGGACGACACCACCAAGGAGATAACAGAACAAGTAGAAGGAACTTTCAAACAATATCCCATCCGGTTGGCGTGGGCCATCACCATTCATAAGAGCCAGGGTCTTACCTTTGAAAAGGCCATCATCGACGCCCGCAATTCTTTTGCCCACGGACAGACGTACGTAGCCTTGAGCCGTTGTAAAACGTTGGAAGGGATGGTGCTAGAGTCTCCTCTTTGCAGGGATGCTATCATCAGCGACGCAGTAGTAGGAAACTTCACAAAGGAAGTGGAGCAAAATGCACCCGACAACCAACGCTTGCAAAGCTTGCAACAAGCTTATTTCCGGGATTTATTGGGTGATTTGTTCGATTTCTACCAGATAGGACAGACATTCAAGCATTTATTACGTCTGATAGACGAACACCTTTATCGTCTTTATCCCAAGCAATTAGAAGAATACAAAGAATACAACATCCGCCTGAAAGAGAAGATTCTCGACGTGGCACAACGGTTCCGGTCGCAATATACCCGCTTGGTTACAGAAACAGAAAACTATGCTACAGACCCGCAGCTTCAAGGACGCATCCGTTCGGGGGCGGCATATTTCTACAACGAACTGCTCCCTTTCCGTGAGTTATTTTCCCGCACCCAGTTACCCACAGATAATAAGGAGTTGAAGAAGCAGGTAAACGAACGCATGGAAGCATTAGACGCCGCTCTTTCTATAAAGGAGCGCCTGCTGGATGAAATGCGTAACCATCCTTTCTCTGTAACCGATTATTTGAGACGGAGGGCACGCATCTTATTGGGGCTCGAAGACAACGCTAACGGCGGAAAGGCGAAAAGAGAAAAGAAAGAACGCACCGGAGGAAAGACCAAAATAGAAGTACCTACCGACATTCTTCATCCCGAGCTCTACAACGAACTGGTTGCTTGGAGAACGGCTAAAACACGTGAAGTGAATCTCCCGGCTTATGTCATCATGCAGCAAAAGGCGCTCATAGGGATGACAAACCTTCTACCTGACACTCCTGAGGCACTCGAGGCCATTCCTTATTTCGGGAAGAAAGGAGTAGAGAATTACGGTCTGGAGATTCTCTCCATCATCCGCAAATATATGGAGAAACATCAGGTGGAACGACCGGAGATTAAAGAGGTCTTTGTTCCCAAGAAGCCGGCAGAAGAGAAAAAAAGCACGAAGGCGGTTACCTACGAGATGTTCCGTAGTGGCATGAGCATTGAAGAGATAGCGAAAGCACGTGAACTGGTGACGGGAACCATTGCCGGTCATCTCGAAGATTACGTCCGTTCAGGGGAGATAAAAGTGGAAGATATTGTTGCTGCTGATAAGTTAAAGAAGATAGTCTGCTACGTCAAAGAAAACGGCATAGCTCCCGGGCTTGCCCTTATGAAAGCAGCCCTTGGAGACGATGTCTCGTATGCCGATCTTAAACTGGTAATAGCTTCTTTATCTTGATGCTTCCGGAAGAAAGGTTTCCCTCATTCCTTCTTCTATGCTACGGGGTGCATATCCCAATATCTCTTGCGCCTTTTGTATGTTCATGCCGCTAAAGCGGGGTCGGGGAGTCCTTTCGTTCATCTCTTCCGTAGTGACAGGAAGGATGAGCGAACGGTCCAGATGAAGATAGTCTGCCACGCGGTAGGCTATGTCGGAGATAGTGAGACATTCATTTCCGCAAATATGAAAGATACCGTTGTCTGCATGACGAATCAAGCTTTCTACTCCCCGTGCCACGTCTGCTACGAAGGTAGGAGTCCGCCATTGGTCTGAGACTACCCGAATGGTCTCTCCTGCCCGAAGCTTGCGAGCCACTAGCTGGAGTATATTACCGTGTTGTCCCTCCAAAACATCTCCGTATACAATTGCCACTCGTACGATAGCATAGTCAGGACAGTTTCCGGCAATCTGTTTTTCTCCTTCCCATTTCGTCAAACCATAGTAATTTACCGGGTTGGGGAGGTCTTCTTCGGTATACAACCGACGGGAATCCCCTTGAAACACGAAGTCTGTGGAAAGATGAATAAGCCGCGAAGCATATTGGCGGCAGAGCCGTGCCAGTTGTCCCACAGCGGTGACATTCGTTTCATAGGCTTCCTTCCGATGGGTCTCACAGTAATCCGGCACGGAGAGGGCAGAAGTATTTATCACCACTTCCGGGCAAACATCTGCAAAGAATGCATTCAAATCCTTCTCATTCCGTAAGTCCAAGCGTACATAACGATAATTTCCCGCACCCGGATACATGTCTTCTCTCAACGAGCAGGCGGTCAATTCGTAATCGGCTTGAGAAGACAATTCTTTTAGTATCTGGCGTCCACAGAAGCCGTTTGCTCCAATAATTACTACTTTTTTCATTTCTTCTTCAAATGTATATTTACACAGGTAAAGTGACTATCATACGTGTCCCGCTTTCGTAGGCAGGGTCAATTTCTATTTCTCCTGCCAAGCGTTTAAGAATAAGCTGGCACAGATAAAGCCCCAGTCCATGTCCGGGTGTAAATTGATTAAGCTTGGAGAAGCGTTTAAACACTTCCTCATACTTATCTTTAGGGATGCCGCATCCTGTATCGGTCACAGTAACCCTCAGTTTTTGTTGTTCCCCGTCCAATTGGCATTCAAGGGTGATGTCACCCTGCTCAGTGAACTTGCTGGCATTGTTCAGTAGATGTTCGATGACGAGCGACAGATACTTACGGTGGGTGGATACCACTATCGGTTTTTCCGGCAGGTGGAGATGATAGTTTACACCAGGTTTTTCCGACTGTTTCAGCCTATTCATTTCTTCAAGGCATATCTCATTGATGTTCACCCTTTCGCAAGGAAGTTTCTCTTCCGACACGTCCAGGTTGGCAACTTCGAGCATGCTGTTTATCAGGGATGTTAACAGAAACGTA
>JAUUNK010000286.1 GCA_030844565.1 Bacteroides ovatus | reverse complement strand
CATCAGTATATAAAGGCAACCGCTCGAACGATTTCCACTACGTATTTCCTTACCAAAAGGCCATAGTGCAAGTCCCGCCATTTTCAAAGTTTGTATGCCAAAAGGAATGCCGACAATCGTTACCATCAATAGCAAACTGGAGATTATGTACTCTATGGCAGTGAAGATGCCTCCACATACCAACCATAAGATGTTCATTAAACAACCCATATCTTTGTTATTTAGATTAATATACGCAAAGATAATACTTAGCACTCGTAATTTCTTCACATTCGTTGAACAAATGACTATGCGGTTGGGAAAAAGTTGGCAGAATACCTCAAGTTTTATAATGAACTAATTTGCTTTCGACCCTTCATGCTAGAATGCTTTCAATAATCATCGCATTGATTGATTACAAACATGCAGATGATTATTTTAATCAATGCGATGATTGAAAAGAAACATGCGGTTGATTTAATAAAGGTATTGTTTGAGAATAGAAGTGTAATAATTGGCAAGCTAAAATAGAGAAGTAAACCAATATTTCAACATCGGAATGTGGCTGTCTCACTACTTTTGCCGGAAATTACAATTTAATAATCTAATAATATGATGACTGCCATGAGAAAATATTTCTTTTATGTAGGCTTTGCTTTCTTTTTTGCTCTTCTTACTTGCGCATGTTCAAATGATAACCCGGTACCAGAAGATGAACCTGATAAGCCCGAAATTCCTGAAAACCCTGATGAAATAGAACCTCTTACACTTGATTTTGGCGAACTGGCTGCTTTTCCAGGAGCAGAAGGACATGGCAGGGAAGCTACCGGTGGACGAGAAGGAACGGTCTACACAGTTACCTCTCTTGCTGATGACGGTTCGAAAGGAACTCTCCGCTATGGCATCGAAAAATTAACAGGTAAGCGGACTATTATCTTTAATGTATCTGGCACCATAGAATTGGAGAAAGTACTGAAATTAGAAAAGGGCGATTTAACGATTGCCGGACAAACGGCTCCCGGCGATGGTATTTGCCTGACAGGCTATCCTGTGTTTGTAGAAGCAGATAATGTAATTATGCGTTTCCTTCGTTTCCGCATGGGAGATAAAAAAGATACCAATGCAGATGGTGCCGATGCTTTGGGAGGACGATACCATAAGAATATCATTATTGACCATTGCTCTATGAGCTGGTGTACCGATGAATGTGTTTCTTTCTACCAGAATGAGAACTTTACACTTCAATGGTGCATCATTTCCGAAAGCCTTCGGCTAAGCGGACATTCAAAGGGACCTCACGGGTATGGTGGTATTTGGGGTGGTATGAAAGCCTCTTTCCATCATAATTTATTGGCTCATCATGATAGTAGGAATCCTCGGTTGGGGCCGGGCGTCCGCTCTACGAAAGATAATGAGAAGGTCGATATGCGTAACAACGTTATTTATAACTGGTGTGGAAATAGTTGCTATGGCGGAGAGGCTATGCACGTGAATATAGTCAACAATTACTATAAACCGGGTCCGGCTACTCCTACCGGAACATCCAAGCGTGGAAGAATCATTGCCATAGATAAAAAAGTCAGTGAAAGTGATAGGGAATCTTATCCTGCTATCTTCGACACTTGGGGAGATTTTTATATCGAAGGGAATGTGGTGGATGATGGAAAGATGGGTACGGAAGCCGATTACAACCGTTGCCTTAAAGCAACTGAAAATAATTGGGAATACGGAGTTTACAATCAAATAGATAAGAAGTATGGAACCTTGGACGAAGCTACGAAGAAAGCACTTCAACGTACCATTCCGGTAGAGACCAACATCATAACCACCCACGATGCCCGCATAGCTTTCGAACGGGTACTGTCTTATTCGGGATGTTCTTTCCAGCGCGACGCTCTCGACAAAAGGATAGTGGAAGAAACTCGGACCGGAACAGCTATCTATAAAGGTGGAAGTATCCATAATGGGGAGGTAGAATGGAAGAGCCAAGATTATCCTAAGCCAGGAATAATTGATAGTCAAGACGATGTAATACCGATAGGTACTTCTTCTGCTTTGCCCGAGTTGATACAAGGAGAGAAGTGGATAGATACGGACGGTGACGGCATACCTGATGTGTGGGAAAGGAAATACAGCTTGAATCCGCAGGATGCTTCGGATGGCAACAAAAAAACTGTGGATAAGAAGGGGAAATATACTAATCTGGAAATGTATTTGAATAGCCTTGTACAACCTATTATTGAAGCGCAGAACGAAGGAGGAAGCAAATGAAAAAACATTCATAGCAAATGGAAGAATTATAGACTTTTGAGGATGCTATAAACCTCTCCCGCGTTCCTCGTGAATGCAGGAGAGGTTTTTTATAATCGGGAGTTGCAGGGGGTATGGTGAGATGAAATATAGGTTGGGTTGCACAATACTTTCACAAGTGTCCTCCCGACGAGGCCTAAAATCTCTACAAATGTAGTCAAAGTTTTTTTTTCTTAGAAATATTTATTAAGGATAGTTGAATCTTTTACATATATTTTTGTATATTAAATGTATTTTGTGTCGGATTTGGCTGTTTCAATCTTTTTTTTTATGTTTGTTATCTTATTTAATATAAAATTGCTTTATGAACATGGCTATGCTTTATAATGACTTTCCTACCTTTTTAAGGAGATATTTTCCGGTAAAAGTACAAAAAATATCATTAAATGCGGGTTTTACCTGCCCTAATCGTGATGGAAATAAAGGGTGGGGCGGATGCACTTATTGTAATAACCAGACATTCAATCCAGACTATTGCCGTACGGAAAAAAGTGTGTCGTTACAATTAGAAGAAGGAAAACATTTTTTTGCTCACAAATATCCTGAGATGAAATATTTAGCCTATTTCCAGGCATATACTAATACATATGCTGAGTTGGAAGGGCTAAAGCGAAAATATGAGGAAGCATTAGCAGTGAAAGATGTGGTGGGATTGGTTATCGGGACGCGTCCGGATTGCATGCCCGACGAGTTGCTGGATTATCTGGAGGAGCTTAACAAGGGTACTTTTTTGATGATAGAATATGGCATTGAAACCACTAATGACGATACGCTACAGCGAATAAACCGGGGGCATACGTATGCTCAGACAGTAGAAGCGGTAGAGAAGACGGCGGCGCGGGGCATCTTGACCGGAGGACATGTGATATTAGGGCTTCCGGGGGAATCTTGCGATGAGATAGTAGGGCAGGCAGGTGTTTTGTCACAGTTGCCGCTGGCTACACTAAAAATTCATCAATTGCAGCTAATCCGTGGAACCCGTATGGCACAAGAGTTTTTGCAATGTCCTGAGGACTTTCATCTTTTTACGGATGTGGATGAATATATCGATTTGATAATCGATTACGTAGAACAGTTACGTCCCGACCTCATATTGGAACGGTTTATCTCTCAATCTCCTAAAGAATTATTAATAGCTCCCGATTGGGGATTAAAAAATTATGAGTTTACCGCCCGTCTGCAAAAAAGAATGAAAGAAAGAGGAGCTTATCAGGGAAAGGCATACGGTGATTCGGAAAAAAGAGCTATTTTTGCAGAAAGTTAAAAGATTGTTGGTTGTGTCTTTCCATATAAATTAAGGAGGAGGTACAAGGCACTTTAAGTGGCAATTAAACGAAGTTAAAGCATGAAAGAAAAGACAAGAATTAAAGGTAAGGTACATTATGTGGGAGTGAATGACCGTAATAAACATCGTTTTGAAGCGTTGTGGCCGTTACCTTATGGAGTATCATATAACTCTTATTTGATTGATGACGAGATGGTTGCTTTAGTAGATACGGTAGATATTTGTTATTTCGAAACCTATCTCCGTAAAATAAAACAAGTGATTGGCGACCGTCCTATAAATTATCTTATTGTTAACCACATGGAACCGGACCATTCGGGTTCTATCCGCTTGATTAAGCAGCACTATCCAAACATCATTATCGTAGGAAATAAGCAAACCTTTGGCATGATTGAAGGTTTTTATGGGGTAACGGGAGAACAATATGTGGTAAAGGATGGAGATTTCCTAGCTTTAGGACATCACAAACTCCGTTTTTACCTGACACCTATGGTACATTGGCCGGAGACTATGATGACATTTGATGAGACTGAAGGGATATTGTTTTCCGGAGATGGATTCGGATGCTTTGGGACAGTGGACGGAGGTTTTCTGGATACTCGCATGAACGTAGGTAAATATTGGGATGAGATGGTACGTTATTATTCCAATATTGTAGGTAAATATGGTAGTGCAGTCCAGAAAGCATTGCAAAAGCTGGGGAGCTTGCCTATTTCTGTCATTTGTTCTACACACGGTCCTGTTTGGACAGAAAATATTCAGAAAGTAATAGGCATATATGACAGGCTGAGTCGTTATGATGCAGACGAGGGTGTGGTTATTGCATACGGAAGCATGTATGGACATACTGAGGAGATGGCCGAAACCATTGCTGCAGAACTTTCTGCGCAAGGTATCCGAAATATCGTAATGCATAATGTCAGCAAGAGCGATCCTTCTTATATATTAGCTGATATCTTCCGTTATAAAGGTTTGATTATCGGTAGCCCTACTTATAGTAACCAAATATTTCCTGAAGTAGAATCACTTTTATCGAAGATTCTGGTTCGCGATATGAAGGGGCGCTATTTGGGATACTTCGGTTCTTTCACGTGGGCAGGCGCTGCCGTGAAACGTATGGCTGAGTTTGCAGAAAAGAGTAAATTTGAACTCGTAGGCGATCCGGTAGAAGTGAAGCAGGCAATGAAAGACATAAACTACGAACAGTGCGAGAACTTGGCGCGTGCCATGGCTGAGCGACTGAAGAAAGATGCATGACAAAGAACTATTATTAACCTAATTATAAAAACAATCGCATTATGAGACTAATCATTCAACCGGACTACCAGTCCGTATCTTTGTGGGCTGCACACTACGTTGCTGCCAAAATTAAAGCTGCTAATCCAACTCCTGAGAAGCCGTTTGTATTAGGATGCCCCACAGGTTCATCTCCTCTGGGTATGTACAAAGCTTTAATTGACTTGAATAAGAAAGGTGTTGTATCATTCCAGAACGTGGTGACTTTCAATATGGATGAATATGTAGGCTTGCCTAAGGAACATCCTGAAAGTTATTATTCATTCATGTGGAATAACTTTTTCAGCCACATCGACATTCGTCCTGAGAATACAAACATTCTGAATGGGAACGCTCCTGACTTAGACGGGGAATGTGCGCGCTATGAAGAAAAGATTAAGTCTTATGGCGGCATCGACCTATTTATGGGAGGTATCGGTCCTGATGGGCACATTGCTTTCAACGAACCGGGCTCTTCTTTGAATTCACGTACACGTCAGAAAACATTGACTACGGATACAATTATTGCTAATTCTCGCTTTTTTGACAATGATATTAATAAGGTACCGAAGACTGCTTTGACAGTAGGTGTCGGAACTGTGCTTTCTGCTAAAGAAGTTATGATTATAGTAAATGGTCATAATAAGGCACGCGCTTTATATCATGCAGTAGAAGGTGCTATCACTCAGATGTGGACTATCAGCGCTTTGCAGATGCACGAAAAAGGCATTATTGTGTGTGATGATGCTGCCACAGAAGAATTGAGAGTGGGTACTTACCGCTATTTCAAGGATATTGAAGCAAGCAATTTAGATCCGGAATCATTGATTAAATAAGTTGGTTGATTAAGGGTATTCCTACTAACAGAAGGTAATATAATAAAAATGTGTCATAAGCTCCGTATAAAAACAGGCTTGTGGCACATTTTTTTATTAGATGGGTTGATAGCTTGTATCTATGAACTTATAGAAAAATTCGATTGCATTAACGGTTGAAAATGCTTAACTTTACCAGAAATATTTCTAGTACTAATAATGAAAAAAATTATGGAAGAGAAGAAATTAACAGCCGCTAATGGTCGTCCCATTGCA
>JAUUNK010000026.1 GCA_030844565.1 Bacteroides ovatus | reverse complement strand
TACCCTCTCTTACATAGAAACGGTACGAATACGGGGTTACGGTATCCGCTCACTGTAGTCAGGAGCGGCCCGCATTCCGGAGGTCCTATGAAGGAAAAAACCGGATTAACCTTGATTGCTGTATTTTCCTTATTTGAAAAAGCGGAAGGTGCAGGAATGGAAACTATATCCTTTTTATCAACCCGGTAACATTACTTTTCGTTGAACATAGAAACACACACACACGAACATTGGTTCGCCTTAAAAGTATTTTATAACAAAGTTTTCGAGATTGAGGATATATTGAAAAAAGACAAGATCGAGACTTACATTCCTTGTGAGGAAACCTTGATGGAACGTAACGGCATAAAGAAGAAACTCCGTCGTCCGGTCATTAATTCGCTTATGTTCTTCCGTTCAACCGTTTGTCGTGCTTTGGAAGTACAGCGACAATTCACCAATAAGGTAATCCTATATACAAGACAGGAGGGATTGAAAAGACTTCCCCTTGCCATTCCTGATCGGGAAATGAACATTTTCATGCTGGTCACCTCGTCCGGCGAGCAGGGAATGGAATATTTCGGGGAGGACAATTCCAAGTTTCACCAGGGAGAACGTGTACGGGTCATTGACGGAAAGTTCAAGGGAGCGGAAGGGGTTATCTGTCGGATTAAGAAGAATCGCCGTTTGGTGGTCACCGTCCAAGGCGTATGTGCCGTGGCTACTTCCTATATTCCACAAGCCTTTCTACAACGGATAGGGCAAGATTAAGAAAATCATCAAAAGAATCATATAGTGGACATACTTCATCTTATCGAATTTGCCTTCACGGTTTTAACCGGCTGGACATTGGGTGCGATGGTCCTGCCCCGCATCTCGTTGGTCTCGTTCCGCCGCCGCCTGTTCGACTCAGTGGACGGGCGCAAGCTGCACACCGCCCATATACCCCGGCTGGGGGGAATCGCCTTCTTCCCGTGCATCACTATCACGGTGTCACTCGTCATTATCGGGCATAACCAGTGGATGGGCAGCAATATGCTTGACGTGGATCTGACCAACCGTCTGCTTTCCGTATTCTGCGGCCTGTTCCTGCTCTATCTTACGGGGATGATGGACGACCTTATCGGTGTACGTTACCGCTCCAAGTTTCTGATACAAATACTTTGCGGCATCCTGTTGGTGGCTTCGGGACTCTGCTTCGACAACCTGTACGGACTTTTCGGCATCGAAGCCATGCCTTATTATATAGGCGCTCCGTTCACCGTGTTCATCATCGTCTATATCCTGAACGCCATCAACCTGATAGACGGCATCGACGGGCTTGCCTCCGGGCTGAGTATCATCGCCTTCTTCGCGTTCGGGTGCATGTTCATCCGTCTGCAATGGTGGATGTATGCCTTTATTTGCCTGGCCACCATCGGCGTGCTGCTACCGTTCTTCTACTACAACGTCTATGGCAATGTCCACCGTGGGCGCAAGATATTCATGGGAGACACCGGATCACTCACTATCGGGATGCTGCTTGCCGTGATGGCTATCCGCCTGAGCATGTCCGACCCGTTGAAGGAAAGCACCTTTCCCGGTGCCGTCGTGATCGCATTCTCGTTCCTGATAGTTCCGATGCTGGATGTGGTACGTGTGGTGCTGCACCGTTGGCGCGAGCGCAAGCCCCTTTTCCTGCCGGACAGGAATCATATCCATCACAAGTTCATCGCTCTGGGGCTGTCCCAACGACAGGCGATGGCCTGCATCATTGGCATCGCTCTCTCCTTTGCCGTGGTGAACGTTTTCCTGATCCATTGCTTGTCCACCACGATCCTTTTCCTGCTGGACGTGGCGGTATGGACGGTGTTGCATTGTTACATCACGGTGAGGATCAACCGAAAGAATAAATTAGAAAAAAAACTGTACAGAAAATAAAATATGAAAAATCGATTTTTGACACTTCTCCTGGGGTTGGTGTTGCTGGCGTCTTGCAATACCTCCAAGGAGATTCTCTACTTTCAAGACATTGCGGTGAACCAGCCCGAAGCCATTGTGGGCGCAAGAGACATCACCGTGCAGCCCAAGGACCAGATTTCCATCATGGTATCCAGTAAAGACCCGCAGTTGGCGGCGTTATTCAACCTGACACGTGTCCAGTACCGTGCCGGAGCCACGGACTTGCGTGGTGGCAGCAATAATGGTGAAATATCCGGTTACACATTGGATGACAAGGGGAATATCGACTTTCCCGTCATAGGGTCGCTCCATATTGCCGGTATGACCAAGAGCCAGATTGCCGCCCTTATCAAGAAACGGTTGGTGGACGAGGACCTGGTGAAAGACCCGGTTGTGACCGTGGAGTTTATGAACCTCTATTTTTCAGTCTTGGGCGAAGTAAAAACTCCCGGCAAATACAGTATCACCAAAGACCAGATATCTTTGTTGGAAGCCATCAGTATGGCGGGCGACCTTACCATTTATGGCAAACGCGATGCCATATTCGTCATTCGCGAGGAGAACGGTGAACGTGTCACCCACTGGGTGGATATCCGAAGCAAGGATATTTTCTCCTCCCCGGTCTATTACCTGAAACAGAACGATGTGGTGTATGTGCAACCTAATAAGGTCCGTGCCGGACAGTCCACCATCAATGAGAACAGCGTGAAATCTGTGGGACTGTGGATCAGTATTGCCTCGTTCCTCACCTCGTTAGGTGTGCTGCTGTTTAAATAACTGGATGAACAGAATATTTTACATATTATGATAGAAAAGAAAACTGCCGTTGGAAAACCTGCCGATGATTTTATACGAATACAAGATTTGTGGGGAATGTTCGTACCAAGATGGCACTGGTTTGCCCTCTCCCTGTTTGCCGCTCTTGCCATAGCGGCTTTTTATCTGTTGAGTACCCCGAATATCTATACACGTACCGCTGCCATCTTGGTTAAGGACGATACCAAGAGCGGTTCGTCCACTACAATGAGCGAGTTCTCCGACCTGGGTATCTTCAAGTCGAATACCAACATCAATAACGAACTGCTCACCTTGAAATCCCCCACGTTGATGACTGAGGTGGTGCGGCGGTTGGGGCTGAATGAGATCTATACCGTCCGCAAGGGACTGAAGGATGTGGGATTGTACAAAAGCAACCCTGTAGCAGTCTCCTACCGCCACCAGGATGAAACGCCTGTCAGCTTCAAGATAGACTTCTCGTCCAAAGAAGAATTTACCATATCCGATGTAATGATTAACGGTGAGGAATTAGAGACGGAATTCTCCGGTAAAATGGGCGATTCCATTCGCATGGAAGTAGGTACATTCGTAATCAATCCGACCAAATACTGGAATGATTCATTCGTTGGGACTTCCATCCGCTATAATAAAGGTAGTGTACGTGCCGTAACCGACTATTACGCCACCGCTTTGCGTGCGGATTTGGGTAACGAGGATGCCACTATCATCAATCTCAGCATTGATGACGTATCCATCCCAAAGGCGGAAGATATCCTGAATACGTTGATCGAGGTATATAATGAGAAGTGGATCCAGGACAAGAACCAGATTGCCGTCAGTACCTCGCAGTTCATCGGTGACCGTTTGAGCGTGATTGAAAGTGAACTGGGCAATGTGGACGAGAACATCGCCGGTTACAAGAGCGAGCACCTGCTGCCGGACGTGCAGGCGGCATCCAGTCTTTACCTGTCCCAGTCCGCCGAGAACAAGAAGGAGTTGCTGGCACTCAACAGCCAGCTATCCACCGCGCAGTATATCCGCAGAGAGTTGAACAACAAGGAACTCAGCCAGTTGTTGCCCACCAATTCCGGCATAGCCAATGTCAATATCGAGAGCCAGATCGGTGAATACAACACGATGGTGCTCGACCGCAACCGCCTGATCGCCAACAGCAGCGAAAAGAACCCCCTGGCAAAGGACATGGCCAACTCGCTGCAAAGCATGCAGCGCACCATCATTCAGTCGGTGGACAATCTGATCGTGTCGCTCAATACCCAGATACGCAGCATACGCCAGCAGGAAGCCGCGACCACCAGCCAGCTGGCCTCCAACCCGAACCAGGCGAAATACCTGCTTTCCGTGGAACGCCAGCAGAAGGTGAAGGAGGAACTGTATCTTTACTTGCTTCAGAAACGTGAGGAGAACGAGCTTTCCCAGGCTTTCACCGCTTATAATACGCGTGTGATTACCGCCCCGAGGGGCAGCATGTTCCCCACAGCTCCCCGGAAGATGAATATCCTCCTTGTGGCATTCGCTATCGGCTTGCTTGTTCCGGCGGTGATTATTTTTATGAAGGAGAACATGAACACCAAGGTACGAGGACGCAAGGATTTGGAAGATCTCAGCATACCTTTCATTGGTGAGATTCCCCAATACTTCAGCAAAGAGAGGAAACTGGGATTCAAGAGGAAGAAGCAGTCCTATATGAAAACCATCGTGGTGAAGGAAGGCAGCCGTGACATCATCAACGAGGCGTTCCGTGTGCTCCGCTCCAATATGGATTTCATGGCGGGCAAGGACAAAGGGCAGAACGTGTTCGTACTAACCTCGTTCAATCCCGGCAGTGGAAAGTCATTCCTGACCATGAACATTGCCATGAGTTTTGCCATCAAGAAAAAAAGGATATTGGTGATAGACGGCGACCTGCGCCACGGTTCCGTTTCCTCCTACGTGGATTCGCCACGGATAGGTTTGAGCGACTATCTGGGAAACCGTGTCGAAAACTGGAAAGAAATCATTGTTGCCGACAAGAAATACGACAACCTGCATATCCTCCCCATCGGCACCGTCCCCCCCAACCCGACGGAACTGCTGGAGGACGGCAAGCTGGCCACCCTGATAGGGGCGCTTCGCGGCGAGTACGACTATATCTTCATAGACTGTCCGCCCATCGACATCGTGGCCGACGCGCAGATTATCGAGAAACTGGCGGACCGTACCATCTTCGTGGTACGCAGCGGCTTGCTGGATCGCGGCATGTTGCCCGAACTGGAAAACATCTATCAGGAGAAACGTTTCAGGAACCTCAGCGTGATATTGAACGGCACGGAAAGTGCCGGAGGCCGGTACAGCTACCGTTACGGATACCGCTATGGCTATAGATACGGTTATCATAACGGCTACTCCTCCTACTATGGAAATAAAGGAGAAATGGGGGGGGGGTAAATGGTTGGTTATCAAATAACCGATAACATGTTGTTCTCTTATATAAAAGCATATTACAACTATGTGGCCATTCCGTAAGACAACAACCCTCGCACAGAGTGGCATCCTGAAAGGGATAACCGACTGCCATAGCCATCTTCTTCCGGGAGTGGATGACGGGGTGGAGACGTTGGATGAATCACTCCGGATTTTAGATACGATGGAAAAGCAGGGAGTCAGAAAGGTGTGGCTCACGCCGCACATCATGGAGGACATCCCCAATGAAACCGCAACCCTGCGAGAGAAGTTCCGGGAACTGGAACAGAGTTACAATGGTACGATGGAGTTGGCTTTGGCGGCGGAATACATGATGGACAACCTCTTCGAGGAACGTCTGGAAAAGAATGACCTGCTGCCCTTGGAGGAGGGGAAACGCTACCTCTTGGTGGAAACCTCCTATTTCAATCCACCGATGGGCCTGCTCTCCGTCCTGCAACGCATCCAAAAGAAAGGCTATTACCCGTTGCTGGCACATCCCGAACGGTACGAATACATGCAGAAGAAGGACTACAAGGCCTTGAAGGAAGAACACATCTTTTTCCAGCTCAACGTACCCTCGTTGACCGGGATGTATGGCAGACATGTGCAGGAAAAGGCGGAAGCCTTGCTGAAAGCCAAGGCGTACTACTGTATCGGTTGCGATATCCATTCAGCGTTTTTTTACCATAAATTATTACAATCTGATATTCGTAAAAAGATCGTAATGAATTTTCGGGAAGAATCCTAATTTTCATGGGAATAATATAGATTTAGAAGAAGCTTGGTATGTTACATACTTCTTTCATTGGTTGTCACATATTGTCAAAGTACAAATCTTCTGAGTTAAAGCGACTGTAAATCAATATACATCCTAATGCCCACAATTGTTGTAAGGTTCGAACTATGCAGAAAAGAAACTGGTCGCGGTACGATTTATTATCGTATCTACAAAGGGCATAACCGGCGTATGGAGTTCTCCTCGCGTCTTCGCTTGTCGGCCTCTTCCTGGGATGAAGTCACGAAGACTGTCAAGGGAAATGATCCCGAGGCTTGTCGTCTCCGTACTCAGATTGAAGCCGATCTTAAACTTTTGAATCAGATTATTACGGAAGATGTCGCCGGTTTTCTGACCATGGGTGACATGATAAGTATCTTCAAACATCGGAGAACGATAGTAAGTCCTCATCCGCTTCCTTAAGAATTGGATTGATCAAACTGCGCAGATAAAAATATATCGTTATGAAACTTAATTTTTCCCTCCATTTCAGAACATTCATGACCGGAGCGATTATTTTCTTGTCTTTGGTTATATTGTTAATCAGTTTGCCAGAAGTCGAATATTCTATTTTTGAAGATATTCTTGATGAAGAGAGTGGATTTTATATGTTGTTATTTTCTTTTTGTCTCATCTTTTTTTCCTATGGAATAGGGATGATGTTGGAGATTATATCGAATCCGTTTCCACGAGCTACTTATTTAATCAAACATTTGGATAGTTATTTGGGAATATTTACACATACCGATTCAATTGTTCAGAAATCTGAAGCATATAAGGCTCTTTATCGGATTGATGTAAAAGGGACAATTGGTAATTTGAAGGTTTACAGATACATGTTCACATATATCATATCCCGAAATGATAATCTGAACAGAGAGATACAAGGATGTATTTTCAGGATATATGCCATGTTATCGCTACTTATAGCGGCGGTTTTCTTGCTTGTAGCGATTCTGATACAATTCTTATTTGCAGATATTGATTTTAGTGACGCACCTGCATTTAATGTGACTTTGGTAATTTTATTAATGATCAGTATCATGCTTTTGTATAGGGCATGGCAAAAGAGTAAAAGAAGATTTCTTGATGAGATGGAACAAGCATATTATGTTTTAACAGAGTTCCCTGCAGATGAATAAAATGAATTAATATCGTTTTTATGAAAGGTATCGTATTAGCGGGGGGAAGCGGGACACGCTTATACCCCATCACAAAGGGAGTAAGCAAGCAATTGCTTCCCATATTTGACAAGCCGATGGTTTATTATCCGATTTCGGTCTTGATGTTAGCTGGCATTCGGGAGATTTTGATCATCTCCACCCCTTACGACCTGCCGGGGTTCAAACGGCTTTTAGGTGACGGTTCGAATTATGGCGTACATTTTGAGTATGCCGAGCAACCCTCTCCCGACGGGCTGGCACAGGCATTCCTTATCGGAGAAGAGTTCATCGGGAATGATTCCGTCTGTCTGGTATTAGGTGATAATATCTTTCATGGAAACGGTTTTACGGCTATGCTGAAAGAAGCTGTGCAGATTGCCGAGCAGGAACAAAAGGCGACGGTATTTGGCTATTGGGTTAATGATCCGGAACGCTATGGTGTAGCTGAGTTTGATATAAGAGGTAATTGCCTCTCCATTGAGGAAAAGCCGGAACAGCCAAAATCCAACTATGCGGTAGTCGGGCTTTATTTCTATCCGAATAAAGTGGTGGATGTAGCCAAACATATCAAGCCTTCGGCACGTGGGGAGTTGGAGATTACCGCCGTGAACCAGCGGTTCTTGGAGGATAAGGAACTGAAGGTACAGACCTTGGGCAGAGGATTCGCTTGGCTTGATACCGGTACGCACGACTCCCTTTCGGAAGCATCTACCTATATTGAGGTGATTGAGAAACGGCAAGGATTGAAAGTGGCTTGTCTGGAAGGTATCGCCTACCGCAAAGGATGGATTGACCGCGAGAAGATGCAGCAGTTGGCTCGACCGATGTCGAAGAACCCGTACGGACAATATCTGTTGAAAGTGATTGAAGAGGTGGAACGTACAGGGAAAGATAATTTGGATTGACATGGAAGTAATAAAGACAGCGATAGAGGGTGTGGTCATCATCAAGCCACGCATTTTTACGGATGCCAGAGGCTATTTCTTTGAAAGTTTCTCCCAAAAGGAATTTGACGAGAAGGTACGCCCCATCCGTTTTGTACAGGATAATGAAAGCAAGTCAAGCTACGGCGTGATGCGCGGACTGCATTATCAGAAGATGCCTTATACACAGAGCAAACTGGTACGCTGTGTGAAAGGAGCCGTATTGGATGTGGCGGTTGACATACGGGAAGGATCTCCTACATTCGGACAACATGTGGCTGTGGAACTGACCGAGGAAAACCACCGGCAGTTCTTCATCCCGAAAGGGTTCGCACATGGTTTTGCCGTATTAAGCGAAGAAGCCGTATTCCAATACAAATGCGATGAATTCTATGCCCCGGAAAGCGAAGGCGGCATACAGCTGATAGACGAAGCATTGGGCATTGACTGGAGAGTCCCGGTAGAGAATGCCATCCTTTCGGAGAAAGACCTGCACAGGGCATGCTTAAAGGATTCCGTATTGGATTTCAAATACGGAGAAGATTTGTATAAATAAGAAACTTGATATGAACATTCTAGTGACAGGAAGCAACGGGCAGTTAGGCAATGAGATGGTCCGGGTTTCCGGCAAGAGCAAAGAACGCTATGTCTTTACGGACATTGCGGAATTGGATATTACGAAACTGGATGCCGTTCTTTCGCTTGTACGGAAAGAACAGATTGACGTAATTGTTAATTGTGCTGCCTATACCAATGTAGATAAGGCAGAGGATGATGAAAAGACGGCAGACTTGATCAATCATGTAGCTGTCGGTTATTTGGCTGCGGCAGCCAAGTCTGTCAATGCCACACTTATCCATATATCTACCGATTATGTTTTTAGGGGAATCAACTACGTTCCTTTTACGGAAGAGGACATGACGGAACCGACCGGTGTATATGGCAAGACAAAGCTTGCAGGAGAAGAAGCCGTTGTCAATTCAGGCTGCAATTATATAATACTGCGCACTGCATGGCTATACTCGGCATGGGGCAAGAACTTCGTGAAAACCATGCTGAAATTGACGGAAGAGAAAGACATATTGCCTGTCATTTTCGACCAGATAGGCACACCCACTTTTGCCGGTGATCTGGCAGATGCCATAGGTTGGATTCTTGACAGGAGAATGACCGACAAGAAAGGCATTTATCATTTCAGCAATGAGGGAGTATGCTCTTGGTATGACTTTGCGGCAGTTATAGCCCGATTGGCCGGAAACGAGTGTGATGTCCGCCCGATTCATACCTTTGAATATCCGAGCAAGGTGAAACGTCCGCATTATTCGGTTTTGGACAAAACGAAGTTCCGCGAGACGTTCGGTTACAAGATTCCGCATTGGATGGAATCGTTGGAAAAATGTATCAACCAGATAAAAGCACAGAACAATGGGATTTAAACGGAATATACTTATTACGGGTGGCGCAGGCTTCATCGGCAGCCATGTGGTGCGCCTGTTTGTGAACAAATATGCGGACTATCACATTGTCAATCTTGACAAATTGACTTATGCAGGTAATCTGGCTAACCTGAAAGATATTGAGGACAAGCCGAATTACCTCTTTGTGAAAGCCGACATTTGCGACTTTGCCAAGCTCCAGGAGCTGATGAACGGGTACCACGTGGACGGAATCATTCATCTGGCAGCAGAGAGCCACGTGGACAGAAGTATTAAAGATCCTTTTACGTTTGCACAAACAAACGTGATGGGTACACTTGCTTTGCTGCAAGCCGCCAAACTTTATTGGGAGTCGTTGCCCGAAGGTTATGAGGGGAAACGTTTCTATCACATCTCTACCGATGAGGTATATGGGGCATTGGAGCTGACCCATCCCGAAGGCGTGGAACCTCCCTTTACCACTACCGCCTCTTCCGCTGAGCACCATTTGGCATACGGCAAAGATTTCTTCTATGAAGACACCAAATACAATCCGCACAGCCCCTATTCGGCAAGCAAGGCAAGCAGCGACCATTTTGTCCGTGCCTTTCACGACACTTACGGCATGCCAACCATCGTGACCAACTGTTCCAACAACTATGGCCCTTACCAGTTCCCGGAAAAGCTGATACCGCTCTTCATCAACAATATCCGCCATCGTAAACCGCTGCCTGTCTATGGAAAAGGCGAGAACGTGCGCGACTGGCTCTATGTGGAAGACCATGCCCGTGCTATCGATGTCATTTTCCACAATGGCAGGGTTGCCGACACCTATAATATCGGAGGCTTCAACGAATGGAAGAACATCGACATCATCAAGGTCATCATCAAAACCGTTGACCGCCTCTTAGGCAATCCCGAAGGCGCGTCACTCGACCTGATTACCTACGTCACCGATCGCAAGGGGCACGATATGCGCTATGCCATCGACTCTACCAAACTCCAGAAGGAACTCGGTTGGGAACCCAGCCTCCAGTTTGAGGAAGGTATCGAGAAGACCGTCCGTTGGTATCTCGACCATCAAGAGTGGATGGATCATATTACTTCGGGAGAGTATGAAAAGTACTACGAGGAGATGTATAAAAATAGGTAAGGAAATGTGCCGAATTTGATTTTTTTGACTTGTCGGCACATTTTCCTAATGCAATACACTAATGGAACACTTCCCGATATTCCTCGCAATCAAAGCAAGGGCAGGCTTTCTTCACACCGGGCAACTCCCGATGTCCCACAACCAGGGCTTGCGGAAAGAGGCGGTGGAGTTTCCAAAGCAGTTCCAGCAAGGCCACCCTCTGTTCCATGGTCCGGGTGTCGGAAGGTTTTCCGTCCGCATCCAATCTGCCTTCATAGCAGATGCCGATGCTGCAACGGTTAAGAGAAAATATGAAATATGAGATATTTCTGAAACTCATTGATAAGGTTGATTATTTCTGGAATTTCCAATACTTATCAACTGGAGCAATATGGGTATTCATAATAGGCAGTGACCTTCATCTGAGATCTTCTCAGAAAGTAATTTTTACCCTAATTTACATTGCTTTTATGTCATTCAATTATGCAGCACATCTGAGAGGCTATTTGTTTCTTGAGGCTTTCATTGCAGAGATAAAAAATGATGTCATGGATGATTTCAAAACTCAAAAGATAAAACAGCGGGTACAGAAATTGTCCTATAAGAAGCAACGTATAATCTGTAGTGTTGTGTATGTAATTTTATCATGTATAACTGTTTATTTAATTTGGGCATAAAAAATGTACGGAGAATACTTCAACTCAAACAGGCGTATTCCAGAAGAGGAATACGAAAACATAGAACCTGGCACACCAATCGTACTGTCGAACCCGAGTTGGGGCGCATTCAGACAGTTTGCCATTTTTGTCAATACAGAAACGATAGTCTATCAGAAGTATATCAAGCTGGAAGACGGAAGAGATGCCTATCAGATACAAGTGATGTCACTTGAAAACTTTACTAATTATGGTGAGAACGTTCTGTTTGAATACAAACCAAGTTTCGAATATGCTACCGATACAGTAGTGGATAATGCCCTGTCATTTGTAGATGACAACATTTATCTTGGGCTGAGAAGTGTTGTGGGAGATGATTTCGTGTTGGAATGCTTGGTAGGTACTGAAGAGTTCCCTTACGTGCTGCATAGCATGAATATCGGTTATCATTTGTCAGAGGAACGACGAAAATTGGTTAAATACCAGCATCATGCCATTACCATTGAAGGAGGGTGGGTTATTCATTTTGCGTCAACAGACCAAAGTGACAAACCAGTCATCACCCTGCAAAAAAACGCCAAATTACATAATCCGTGCTTGGTCACCCATGACAACGAGTCATTGCCAAGCAGACTGGATGCAAGAAATCGTGCCATGCTGGGGTTGATGGGCATTGTTCAGTTTCATAACTATAACCTTGTTACCAACAACTGCGAGCATTTTGCAAATTGGTGTAAAACCGGAAAGCATAAGAGCAAGCAGGTGTATAAAGCAATCGGTTCAACCGCGTGGTTGGCGTTGTCACTTATCACAAAACGCCCCAATGCTTTGGTGGCCAAAATGATTAAGGACTATCTGTTCTGATACAAACAAGTCTGTGAGAACGAATAATCAAATAGCAAACTACCATGACTTGTCACTTGATGTAGCAAAAGGTATGTGTATCACGTTAGTGGTCATAGATTATATGTTTTTTTCATTCGACAAGTAGGAGTAGATAACATTACTTATGGGGCGTATGAGAGGTATTATGAGGAGATGTATAAAAGAAAGTAACAAATTTAATAGGACGTAAAACAATAGAGTTTATGTAAATTAGATTTGTTATATATCGCGTGTGCGTGTATTTCTGTAGCATGAAATATATCGAACTCAAGTTTCGGATTTAGTATTCACGTAGTTTCCGCATAGGCTTGCATGGCAGTCAACCTTTTGCAGTTAGCGATAATTTGTTCCATCAGGATTTCATCGTCCATGCCAAGCATTTCGACAACAATTGCAACCACCTCCATACCTATCTCTTGCATCCCGTATCAAGATACCGGGTATCAGGGATATGCACCCGAAAAGGTGACCATCATACAGCCCATCAAAAAAGGAAAGATGCTTTCTGGGGGAAGACAAAGAGTTTAACAGACAAGTCGCCTGTATTAGGGTGCGAATGTAAAAACTAATTAACGTAAAATCTAATACAAATATGACATTCAAGCACAAAAGTTACAGTGTCGAATATTTGGTAAAGTAAATTAACTAAATGAGAAGAGAATCAAGGACAAAGAAAAGTCTGTTGAATGCGCGGATGAATATGTTGTGCTACTTCCTCACCTTGGTAGTGGCGTTCTTTACGCGCAAAACGCTACTTGACTATTTAGGTACCGAATTTATAGGACTGACCGGTACACTTCAAAGTCTGTTGGGCTTTCTCAATCTGGCGGAGTTAGGTGTGGGCAGTGCAATAGCATACGTGTTATACAAGCCCTTGTTCGATGAGGACGAGACGAAGATTGATGGTATAATCTCAGTCTTGGGCTATCTGTATCGGAAAATCGGGAGTTGCATTTTTATACTTGGCATCCTGTTGTCAGCCTTCTTGCCATGGATATTCGCTAATACGGGAATTTCATTAACGGTTGTATATATAGGGTTCTATTGCTTTTTGATATCTTCTATGTTCGGCTATTTTATCAGTTATAAAATCTCTATTCTATCGGCTGATCAGCGGAATTATGTGATTACAGGTTTCTTCCAGCTTGTAAATACCGTGAAGGTCATTCTCCAAATGGCATTGGCCTATTATACCCGTAGCTTTTATCTGTTTTTTGCCTTAGAGTTGTTAAGTGGTTTCATTCTTTCCATGTTGCTCAACCATAAGGTTTATCAATATTATCCTTGGTTGAAGACTGATGTAAGAACCGGCAAGGAACTGTATAAGGACTATCCCGAAATAGGGAAATACATCAAGCAACTTTTTACCCATAAGGTGGGAAGTTTTGTTCAAATGCAGATGCTGCCTATTTTGATATATGCTTTCGCCTCGCTTCCCACGGTGGCTCTTTATGCAAACTACACACTTGTTACGCAACGCATTCAAGGACTATTGGGAGGAATACTTGATAGTACAAATGCAGGAGTGGGCAGCTTGATATCGGAAGGTGATCAACAAAAAATATGGAGTGTTTATAAACAACTGTTTGCTTTACGTATGTTTGCTGCCGGTGTGCTGACTTTATGTGTATCCTACCTGATTTCTTCTTTTATTTCACTATGGTTGGGGCAAGAATACATATTGCCTGATATAATAGTGTATTTGATTATCCTCCAACTGTTCTTGCAGATGCTTCGGGGAGTGACAGAACAATTCCTGTTTGGCTACGGACTGTTCTATGATGTTTGGGCGCCTTTGGTTGAATCTGCCTTATTTATTATTTTGTCTATCGTGTTCGGATCCATATATGGACTGCCCGGAGTGCTGGCCGGCCCTGTTGGAGCCACATTGATTATCATTCATGGATGGAAACCTTATTTCCTTTTCACAAAAGGATTCAAGCTTCCTATAACGAATTACGTGAAACTACTCTTGGCGCACCTATTCCCATTATTTATAGGCTACATAGGGAGCATAAAGATGATGGAATATCTCATACCCCTTATTCATGGACTACACAAATGGTTGCATTGGATAATTCAAGCCGCGATATTCACTGTGGTTTTCGCTTGTTTTACATTTACATTATATTACATTGCCTCGTCTGCTTTTAGAACATTTGTTCATCGTTTCTTAAAAAGAAAATAGATATTGATATGAATAACTATATTATTCAAAGTGTTAGCTGCATAGTCCCAGCATATAATTCAGCAATGACAATTCATGCTTGCATTAATGGATTGCTGGGGCAGACGTTTCAGAACATTGAGATTATCATCGTTGACGATGGGTCCAAAGACGGTACTGGAAAACTCTGTGATGAATATGCCGAGAAATATAAGAATGTAAAAGTGATTCATCAGGATAATGGTGGAGTGAGTAGAGCGCGTAATACGGCATTAAAGTATGCAACCGGTGATAGGATCATATTTGTGGATGCAGATGATGAGATTCAAGCTACGTATGTGGAAAATCTAATCGCTGAAGAAGCTGATTGGGTGTTGGGTGGATATATGAATGGGGCGCATATAATCGCTATACAGAGTCAACACTATATAGATAGTGAGATTCCGCAATTTTTTTCTACGCATTTTCATCGTTTATATTCAACGGTGCCTTGGGGGAAACTTTATAAAAGGAGTATAATTCAGAATAATAATTTGAAGTTCGACCCAAATATTCGTTTAGGCGAGGATTTAATATTTAATCTAAATTATTTACTTCATTGCGACAGCGTTGTTACCATATCGTCAACCGGATACAACTACATTCAAGAAGAATTTGGAGCGGATAGATATAATCTGAAAATAGAAGAAATAGAATACACCCTCAATCAAGTGAGTAAAGGAATGGAACTATTAAGCCAAAAGTATGAAAATACAAAATTTACCAGTGAAGCAATAAAACGAACTTTAATCGGTGCATACCCTTTAGATTATATTCTTAATGGTCGATACGATGAATATGAAGCACTTTATTTTAGTACCTTCTTTGAAAAAGACAGAAAGGTATTTTGGAATGATGCAATTTGTAGTCCTTTTATGAGAGGTACAAGAAAAATTAAATATTTAATAAAGAAGCACCAATATGCAATAGCACTGCATCTGATGTTGCAATTGCTTTATGCCTATTGTAAATATTCCATGCGATGAGATTAGCTACATTTGACATTTTTGATACAGTCTTATTACGTAAATGTGGGAATCCGGAAGTGGTTCTTCCTATTTTGGCCCAACGTCTTTATCCAAAAGACCGATATAGGCGCGAAGCCTTTCTTATTTGGCGACACACTGTTAAGGGAGAAACATTTGAGGCCATGTATGCTTCAGCCATTGGTGCAGGTTTAGATGGATATAGTACTGACGAACTGATGCAAATGGAATTGAAGGTAGAGGCAGAGATGCTAATGGCTAACCCTATGATGCAAGACAAAATCAATGACTATCGTAGTAAAGGATATGTTATAAAATTTGTCTCGGATATGTATTTGAGCTCTTCTTTTTTAAAAGAAATTCTGCTTCGAGAAAATTGTGCAGAGGCTACAGATGAGGTTATTGTTTCTTGCGAATGGAGTGCCCGTAAGGACAATGGTGGTCTATTTCGAAAAATAAGAGGTACATATCATCCCGAAACGTGGATACATCATGGCGATAACAAGCGAAGCGATGTGAAGATGGCACGGAAGAATGGGGTGAATGCACGTTGGATAGATACAACCTATACGCCTATTGAGGCGCGGTTGATGTCACAGGCACGGTCGTTTCGCAACGGCTGGCAATTGAAATGGCTGGTGGGCATCAGCCGTATGGCACGGTTGCGTGGCTTAAATACTCCCGAAGCGGTTTTTGCTGCCGACTATGTAGCACCTACTTACTTGCCTTTTGTAATTGACATAATTAAAGAGGCAAAAGAGCAGCATATCGACTATTTGCAGTTCCTCTCGCGCGACGGGTATATTATGTTGGAGATGGCTAAGGCATTGGATCCAGATAATGTGAAACTCAATTATTTATTCGTTTCGCGACGCTCGCTGATACAAGCTTATCTGAGCGAAATGGAAGAACAAGGTTTCTTGGATATCATAGACAAGCATTCGTTGTTGCGTAAGCGGGTAGATGATTTGCTGTGGCTGTTCCAGACCACCCGTATGGAGATGCGACAACGTTTCGGCATCGAGTTTAATTATGACAAGGTTACTACGCAAGTTCAGTCGGATGATTTTTTGCAAAAGATATTCCATCATCCTACGTTTACGCCTTGGTTAAAGGAACAATGCGGCCAGGCATTGCTTCTTGCCCTTGATTATTTCCGTCAGGAGGGAATCTTAGGTAGCAGCCGTTCGCTTATGGTGGATGTAGGATGGTTAGGTACATCACGGCTCATGCTCAACCGTATAGTGAAGGCTCAAGGTAGTCTGCAAGTGCCCACTTACTATTTAGGGGTACGGGCTGATGTCTTGCCTCGTTGCTATGGTGACTATAAACCCTATTTCCCCATGGGGCAACTTGATACTACGGCTACGGCTGTGATAGAGTCCTACTTTTCGGCATCGCCTTATCCAACAACCGTGGGGTATAAGCGTAATACTGATGGGGTTACTCCTTTGTTTCCAGAAGGCGAAGCCTATCAAGATACTGACACGGTGCGGATGAATCGCGAAGTCGGTGTTGCGATGGGAAAAATGGTACGTGAAATGAGGGAGGTAGATTCAACATTGCTTTACTTTTGGGCAAAAACTACCATTGATTCCTTGTCGCGACTTTCCGATGCAGTCAATCTCTCACCACTCACTCGTATAGGCGGTTCCGACTTCTTTTTCTCATTGGTCAAACGCTTGTCAATAGGAGAATTGTTCAAGGTGATTTTCTTGGGCGGACGTGTTTCCGGTTTCGACAAGGGAAGTTTATACTATACGGTGGGGAAAAGATGGTATAAAGCACTATTGCCCATTTATAACTTCAGCTCTGCTTGCAGGAGAAAACTTTTCCTGTTGATGATGAGGAAAAAGAAACAATAAGGAAAATACTGACCGAAGATGACAATCCCCGTAATATTATTGAACTATAATTCGTCTACCGATTGCCACAAATGCATTTCTTTTTTGAAGAAACAGGAGGGTATACAGATTGAGATTGTGGTGGTAGACAACTGCTCTGTGGAGGCAGATTTACAAAACTTGCGCACCTTATGCAGCGAGCAAGGCTGTACACTCCTTGAAAACAAAGAGAACCGTGGCTACAATGCCGGTAACAATATAGGATTGCGCTATGCCGCAAAGAAAGGCTATGAATATGCATTGATTGCCAATCCTGATATAGAGTTCCCGCAAACGGACTATTTGGTTCGTATGGTGGAACGGATGCGGCAGGATAAACAGATTGTGGTATGTGGCAGCGACATTGTGACACCGGATGGAGTGCATCAGAATCCGATGCGCCGGGAAGGGCACTGGAGTAGCAGTTGGAACTGGGTGACTGTTCCTTTCAAGAAAAAGAAAACAGATACATACGATTTTATAGACAATTACCGGGAGAGCCATTTTTGTAGTAAGGTTAGCGGTTGCTGCCTGATAGTGCGTATGGACTTTATGCAAAGCATCAGTTTTTTTGACGAAAACGTGTTCCTGTATTGCGAAGAGGCCATACTGGCAAAGCAAGTGGAAAGGGTTGGTAAAAAAATATACTACTTGGCGGATATACAGGCGGTACACCGACATATAAAATCGGAAAAAGGAGATCCGATAAAACGCTATAAGAACTGGGAAAAAGCACGAATTTATTTTATAAAGCGCTATAGCGGCTTTTCTGTTCTTGGAAGATGCATGGCTATATTATCCATACAAACATATATTGCACTATTGATTTTTCATTATAAATCTGCACATAGATAACACTTATGCAAAGAGAAAGATATATTGATATGGCGAAGGGACTGGCTATTTTGTGTATTGTGTTGTTGCATTATGAAAATGGTCTGTTCCCTACTGAGGTGAATACCTTTGTCGGTTCTTTTATGATATCGATGTTTTATGTGACATCCGGATGGTTGATGGCCAGTCGGAAAAACATCTCCACAACCAAAGAACTGCTTCAAAAGCGTTGGAAACAATTGGGTATTCCTTATTGTTACTGGACCGTCATAATTCTTGTTTTTGATTTTATTCTCCTGCTTGCAGGGTATTATGACTTAAACCTTATTGCAAGAGAAGCTTATAAATCAGTAACATTAAGAGGAATTGGGACTTTGTGGTTTCTTCCAGCATTGTTTTGGGGAGAGTTAGTCTGGCATTGGCTCTACAAGAAGAAAATATGGATACAAACTGCTGTTTTTCTTGCCATAATAGCTTATATGAATATCTACCATCACATTTTTGATGCTCAACAAGAAACTATCTACCGTATAATCAATGCCCCTTTTAGAACCATGCTCAACATATCAGGAGCCTGCATTGGTATTGCCGGAGGTTACTATTTTTTTCATTTGATAGGGAAAAAGTTTTCAAACTTATCACGGAAACAATTATTGTCAATAGGCATTTGTTTATGTACATCAGCCTTCGTGTTGGTTAACTATTTACCGGAGCCCTTGTCATTTTTCAATATGATTTTGGCTTCATTGATAGGTCCTTGGGGCATTCTTTGCCTTTCAAAAGCCACCCAAGACTGTCGCATTATGAACTACTTTGATTTCTGGGGAAGAAATTCGTTGTTATTGATGGTTACTCACTATTCCATTATAGAGGTTCTTTTTCAATGGGGTGCGGAAGGCGTTTTTCATGAAACTTTCTCGCATTGGGTTTCCTTAGCTTGTTTTTGCCTTTCTATGCCTATTCAGCATTTGCTTGTCCCTCTGTTTGACAAACATTTTAAATCTCTATTAGGAAAATGATTCAGATTGGTTCTTTATTTACACATCGCTCATTGGCAATCGTGTATCTAATAGTGATGTGTACGCAAATTCTCTTTGTAGAGGGATTCGGAGTAAGTCCGTTGAAGATTGTACTCATGTCATTGGCTCCATTTATACTTACCACAAAAGTTCCTTATCTATCCAAAGCTTTTCTCATAGGAACACTTTATATTATAGTGGTGTTTTTTTGTGCCACTATGCAATCTTATGTCCGTGTTTCCACCATCGGATATCTGTTCATGTTCGTTATAACGTTCATCATGTATTATAATCTGGTATATGATGGCGCATTCTCGTTTGATGATTATAGGAAACTCTTGCAGGTGTTTATATGGGCGTTTTTCTATTGTGCCGTATTACAACAACTTTTTTCCGCTGTAGGTTTACGATATATGCCTGTTTTAAATATGGTAGGGCAGACTTATTTGTCACCTATCCATTTTAATACACTTACTTTCGAGCCTTCTTCATCCGCGCGCATATTGGCTTTCCTGTTTTTAGGCTTTCTGCGAATGGAGGAACTGTATTTAGGCAATAAACCCAGTTTCCGCTATTTATGGGACAATCATAGAAAAATCGTATTTGCGTTCTTGTATGTAATGTTATTTATGGGAAGTGGTACGGCAATTATTGCTTTAATCCTCTTATCCTTGTATTTTATTGAAAAGAAATATATTGTTCATATGCTATTAGCATTTTCTTTGGGATATGCAATTTTGACAAATGTTGACTATTTACCCGCGAAACGAATGTTGGTAACCGTAAATGCAGTGATGACATTGGATGTAAATGAAATAACCATAGCCGATAATAGTGCGGCTGCACGTATCAACCCGTTAGTAAACACGTTGACTAATACAGATTTAACCTCGTCTGAAACTTGGTTCGGAAAAGGTACTGTATCTGTGGAACAGAGAAATAATTGGTATTCCACTTTGAAAACAGCCAAAATGGGGAATATCGATCAATACGGACTTATCAGTTTTATTGTAGCAATATCTTTGATTTTTATGTGTTGTATTCCACGTTTTCTATCAGTAGAAACCTTACTTGCTTTTTTTCTGATTGGAATGACCATTAATAACTTCTCTTACATTTGGGGGTGCTATTTCATCTTAGCAACAACGAAATATTTTTATAATAACTATACATCAGATGAACAAGATAATTAACACAAAGCCCATTGCCATACTGATGGCAACCTACAATGGCGAAAAGTATTTGGATGCACAGATAGAGAGTATTTTATCGCAAACCAATAATGAATGGACACTCTATATTCAAGATGATGGTTCGAAAGACAAGACTTTAGACATTATCAAAAAATACTCTGACAATAATCGAATTATGTGGGTTGACAGTGGTTTGACAAGACAAGGGTGTTGTATGAATTTCATGACTTTACTCAATATGGTGGAAAGCCGATATTATATGTTCTGTGACCAAGATGATGTGTGGCTTCCGGAAAAGGTTCAAATAAGTATCGACAAAGTTAGAGAATTGGAGAAAACAAACCCTGACAAACCTATTTTAGTCCACACCGATAAGAAAAGGGTGGATGCGGATTTAAATATAATATTGGAGAGTGAATTAAATCGCACCAATCTTCCTATTGAGAAACTGAATAAATTGATGAAAGAAAGGAATTCATTAGAGCAACTCAGATTAGGCACATTTATAGCCGGTTGCGTGATGTGCTTCAACCACAGGGCAAAAGAGGTTTCTTTTCCATTCAATAATTCAAGAATGCAGGATAGTGTTATTGCTATGGCCGTGGCAGCTAACGAGGGAATCATTGCTACGGTTTATCGGCCTACGATGCTTTACAGAATACATACACATAACACTTGTGGCGAAGTAGAAACCTCGATGTTGAATAAGTTGAGAAATATAACTAATACATTGAATGGGAATTTACGAATGTATTATCTTTATAAAGTTTACGGCGGGGGGTAATTTGCTGAATTTCATATATTTACGATTTAGAAGATTTGCAATTAGAGGATTTTGAAAAAATAGAAACAATCTTTTATACAAAGAGTGATGATGGATTTAACAGTGGCTATCTGTATGTACAATGCGGAAGTGTATATCGAAAGAACCTTGCAATATATCTATAATCAAACGATGCAGGGCTTCTACTTGCTGATAGTGGACGATTGCAGTACAGACCATAGTACACAAAAGGTAGATGCTTTCTTTGAGCAACATCATAGGCAATATGAATTGATACGTTTGAACGAGAATCAAGGTATTGCTCATGCACGGAATTTTGCAATCAATCATGTAACCACGAAATATTTTGTGTTTATTGATTCTGACGATCTTCCTCTTCCTACACTTATAGAAGAGGAATATAAGTTATTGACCTGTGACCAAGAGATAATGGCTGTTAGTTCTTGGCTGAAATATATTGATAATCAAGATAATGAAATTGGAGGGGGGCTTTTTATCGGCGATACCTCCAAAGAAATGTTCAGGGAACGTGCGCAAAAAAACAAGCTCATCTTTCTTCCGATA
Source organism: Bacteroides ovatus (assembly GCA_030844565.1). GTDB lineage: Bacteria > Bacteroidota > Bacteroidia > Bacteroidales > Bacteroidaceae > Bacteroides > Bacteroides ovatus_A. The sequence continues at coordinate 17,276 of JAUUNK010000026.1, read as the reverse complement.
CAGACCATGTTTGTAAGAAACGATGCGCTAAGAGTGGGAGGATTCCGATTGGATGGCTTTCCGGAAGGCAAACCTCGCTATCGTGACTATTGCGAAGACTTGGATTTATGGACACGTTTGAGCGACCTTTACACCAAGGGTAAAGTAATTGTGACCATCCCCAAAGTACTTTACCTTTATCGAAAAGCAGATACCCTAAGCACCAACCACTTCAATATGATTATCAAAATGCGGTTTGTGAAAAAGAACTTGTTGCTGAGGCGCAGAGGTGAAAAAGAAATGACGTTTATCGAATTTATGAACAGCATGTCGGAAAGAGAAATGCGCAAACTTGAAAAAGACTCTTTGGCAGCGGACTGCTTGCGCAATGGGGTTTTCTATCTGAAAAGTGGCGTCTGGATGAAAGGTATATGGACTTTGATGAAATCCGTATGGTACCAACCTTTATATATCGTGGACAAAATAAACGCAAATTATATCAAGAAATGATGAGAAATATAGCTGTGGAACATATTGAGCAGGTTATCGGTTTCTTGAATGAAAATGCCGATTATGCTGTATTGAGAAATTTTGAGGGACTGCCTGACAATAACAGGAGTCGTGACATTGACATTATCATTACCCGCAAGAGCTATCGGAATATGATAGACCGGCTGGTGGCATTGATAGATAAAAGCGGCTGGAAAATAGTGACTTATCTGCATAGTGACCGATTGCTCACCTTGGTGTGCGGCAAGGTGCTGGGCGACCGTACAGAGTTGGTGCAATGGGACTTCTTTGTGAACACTTCGGTATTCGGTATTTTGCTGATGGATGCCGAAGAGTTCTTGCAATACAAGAAATTTAATGGTTTCTTGCATTATGTGGACGTGGATTGTCAATTTTTGGATAAGTATTTGTACAATAGGGCGGTAGGAAGTTATTACCCTGAAAAGTATAGGGCTACGCGCGAAACAGCTGAGTACTTGCCTTCGGTAGTGGCTAAGGTGAAGGATTTGTACGGATGTGATTCGATAGTCCAATGTGACAGAGTACCGGGCAAACGATTGTTGCTGAAAGCGGTGGCATGGAACTGCCGTCGCAATGTCTTGGCTTTTGTGGGGAACGTGTTTAGGTTCTTATATACTTTTGTGGGGAACTATCTCCGGTCGCGCACCGGTTTCTCCATCGGCTTTACCGGCCCGGACGGGTCGGGCAAGACAACGGTGATTGATACTCTTATTGATAACCTGGGTGATGTGTTTCGCAAGGCACACGCCTATTACCATTTCCGCCCTACGCTGTTTGGCAATTTGGGTGAGGTGGCGCATGCTGCCGGGGTAAAGAAAGAGGTGGACAGGAATTACAGCGATCCGCATCGGGGTGGACGGACGGGTGCGTCCAATTCGCTGCTTCGTTTGACCTACTATTCTGTGGACTATATCTTGGGTTATTGGGCTAAGGTGAAGACGATGACGCGCATCACTCGCCTGGTGATTTTTGACCGCTATTATACCGACATTATCTGTGACAGCCGCCGCAGCCGTATCTATCTCAATCCCAAGTTCCTTTATGGGTTTGGCAGGCTGTTTATCCCATCGCTGGATTATAACATTCTGCTGACTGCCCAAACAGATACTATTTTAGCCCGAAAGCGTGAGCTGGATACGGAGGGCATTGCAGCAATCAATGCAAAAATAGATTATCTGAAGAATAAAAAGGGTTATTACAAAGTGATGAATGAAGGCACTCCACAAGAGGCGGTGACGAAGATTCTTAATATTATATTTGAGAAACAACATAAGAAGAATTTGAAACGATTGAAATAATATGGCAGCGGTAACATTTAAGACACAAGGTTTATGGGCAAAGGCATATTCACGAACTCAGTGGATTCTATCTTCTTTTTTTGAGCAGTGGAAAAATTACGGGTTATCAATCGCTTTTCCAAGCCTTGTATGGTGGATTGGGAATTACACCCATAAGAAAACTATCGGCTTTTGGAGTTTAAAGCATTTGACCCGTAATATGGATAGATATTTTGAAAAGAGAAGAAGATATATAGAGATTATTGAGAAATACAGAAGTGCTACACAAGTGCAATTAAATGACACTATTCCGCTTTCGAGTTATCCTATATGGGTGTTTTGGTGGCAGGGGGCGGGTGCTATGCCTACTTTGGTAAAATGCTGTTTTGCCAAACTTAAACAGCACAATGGCTTGGTCACTTTAATTACGAAAGAAAATATCCGTAATTATGTGAATATTCCGGAAGTTATTTACCGAAAAGTAGATAACGGTGAAATCAGTTACACTCATTTGTCCGATATTCTGAGAATCTCTCTTCTTGCTGAACATGGAGGCATGTGGGTTGACTCTACTTGTTATGTTCCTTATGCCATACCGGATAGCGCGAAAAAAGAGCTGTTTTATTCGCCATCTACCTGTGGACTGGCAGATATGCCTATGTGGTCGAACAGCAGATGGTGCGGCTGGAATTTAGGAACTAATGAAAAGCAAAACGCTTTATTTGCTTTTTTAAGAGATATGCTCTATACTATTAACATAAACGAAGCATGCTTACCGCATTATTTAATATTGGATTATTTGTTGGATTACGCCTATCGCAAGTTTCCCTATATGCGGCAGGTTATTGTGAAGCATAAAGAGTTCAATGTGAAAAGAAATGAGCTGCATTTTCTTCTGAACAAGGTTTATGAAGAGCCTGTCTATCAACGTTTAATCCAAAACGATTGGTGCTTTAAATTGTCATATAAAACACCATGGAAAAAAGAAATTGACGGGAAGATTACTTTTTATGGGAAAATGGTAAATCAATCAGGTGCAGATTAATTGTTCACAGATCTTTACCAAGGTGGACACTCTGCTAATAAAAGGAGGTATATATTGGTACTGGAATGGAATGAATAGCGAGTGGCATTTTTGGGGGGCTACCGATATAGAACTGCTACTATTGTGCCCTTTGTTTATTCTATATTGCCTTTTTTTTACGCAGGGGGCGAATCTGTTACAAACCCGTTTACATCTGTTGATTTATTACTATTCTACTTTCGTAATCGGGGTTGTCATGGCACGGCATGATTTTCTCAATGCTATGTTCAGATACATTGGAACAAAGTGTACAGATTAGGTCTTATGATATAGGCATTGACAGGTGCTTTTGTGATATGAATTGATAATTTTATGAAGATGGTCAATAAAGTAGAAATGAACAGGCTGAAAATATTTATCTCTGCCTACGCTTGCGAACCGGGCTTGGGCAGTGAGATCGGCGTGGGCTGGCATTGGGTATTGGAGATGTCGAAATACTTTGAGCTGTGGGTGCTGACCCGGCAGAGTAACCGGCATACCATAGAGCCGTGGATAGGCGAACACCCGGAATATAGCGACATTCATTTCCTATATTATGACTGGCCAAAATGGGCACGGTTCTGGAAAAAGGGAATGCGTGGGGTACGAACTTACTATAACATCTGGCAGGCATGTACCAATGGCATCGTGAAGCGAACAATGCAGAAGAATGACATACGGATTTTCCACCACCTGACTTATGGCAATGTCATGTGGAAAGTGAGCAGTTACGGACAACGACAGTTCTTTGTGTGGGGACCATTAGGTGGCATGGAAACAATTCCGATGGAGTATGCCGACCATTATGACCGAAAGTCGAAGATGATAGAACGGATGAGACACATGGCGGTGAGCCTGATGAAACGGAACGCGGGATTCAAACGGAGATGCAGGAATGCGGACCTGATATTATGCAAGACGGATATAACACGGATGCAGATACCGAAGGCGCATCGGGAGAAAGCCATACTGTTTACAGACGTGGCAGTGGACGAAAAACAGCCTGCAACCCGGAAAGAATCCGTGAACTCTTCTGAAATTACGGAGTTTGTCACTGTGGGACGGCTGGATGCCTGGCGCGGCTTCGACTTGGTGATTGAGGCAATGGCGCTTTTTGTAAAAGAGAACCAACGAATTCACTTGACCATTATCGGCAAAGGAGCAGACGAGCAACGGTTAAAGACATTGATTGCACGGTATGGATTGGAACCGTATGTGACAATGGCCGGTAAAGTGGATATGGATACTTATTTTGAATATATGAAGAAATGCGATGCCGTGATAAACGCTTCGCTGAAAGAGGGAGCCGTGACCGTATCGTTCGACAGCATGGCATTGGGGAAACCGCTCCTGTGTATTGATACGACCGGATATACCCGGTATTTTTCCGAAGAGTATGCCATCATCGTGCAACGTGGTGAGAGGAAGATTACCATACAGGAATTGGGCAAAGGCATTCTGACTTTGACCGATAAGGAGAAAAGGGCTGATATGGGAGAACGTGCCCGCCTGGCAGGCAAACAGTTTACATGGCAATCGCGCGGGGAAGAAATACGGGATGCCATAATGAAAGCCTGGAATAAGCAATAAATAGAATGAGCATAGCACATCTTTTGCCTTTCCTTCTGAATGAGGGGGGAAGCAATACTTTCTATACCTTTTCGAACGCTGACGGCAAGCGGTGGCTGATGCCTGCCAAGAATATGCGGACGGCAATGAACCTCTATCAGCCCAGCGGAATAAAAGGAAAAGGGATGAAGGCCTTATTCCCCTATCTTTACAGGCTGGGTGTTGTCAATAAAGCAGTCGGAGCGGAAAAGAAGCGGTATGAATTAGTCCCAGAGTTGGAAAAACTGCTATGCCGGTTGTTTGGCACGGGCGACATAGAGTTCTCTATCTTTTGCGGCACTCCATGCGTACATCAAAAGATAACCATGCAAATCAGCAAAGGGGCACGCATATTAGGCTATGCCAAATTCAGTGACAACGATGAGATAAAGCATATTTTTCGGCAAGAACAGGAAACGCTGGACTATTTGGAACAAAAAGGGGTGACATCCGTCCCCCGGTGTTTGTACAGCGGAGAGTGGAGAGACGGGCTGGGGCTGTTTGTGCAAACTACGACCAAGACACGGCACTCTTCGACAGACCACCGGTGGAACGAAAGGGAAATGGCATTCCTTGAAGAACTGCACGAAAAGACAAAGCAGCACATCCCTTTCGAGGAAACGGAGTATTATCGGGATTTGTGCTTGCTCTGCGAGGAAATGAATAACCTGCCGGGATTTGAAACAAGACCCATCGTGGAGGGTGTGAGCAAAGTTTTGAATTTTTATGTTCATAGGGAGGTGGTTTTCTCTTTTTATCACGCCGACTTCACGCCATGGAACATATATGTGGAAAAAGGCCGCCTATATGCCTTTGACTTTGAATACGCCAAGCGTACTTATCCGCCTTATTTGGATTATTTCCACTTCTTCACGCAAACCGCCATTTTTGAGGAACATTTAGGTGCTGATGGCATCTGGAAACTTTTTCAGCATGATAAAGAACGCCTTCAATCTTTGTTCGGCAATCCGGATTTAGCCTACACAAGCTATTTATTAGGCATTATAGCACATTACGTGAAGCGTGAAAAAGGCGTGTTTACCGGTGATGTGCAAAGGAACATGAAGTTATGGATTGGACTTCTCAAATATTTATGCAAATGAATAAAAAGTGTATCGTTTGTTTTCACCTTTTCAACGACTACAGCGGAAGCCCCAAAGTATTGAACATGGTGCTTAAAGGGCTACTTGGCAAAGGGAAAAAGGTAGAATTGGTTACTTCAAAAGGCGGGGTGCTGGATGAACTGAACACACATCCTGGTATAAAGCGGTATTCTTATCCGTATCATTTTTCCGCGAACCCTGCGGTGACGATGTTGCGCTACACTGTGATTCAGCTATATACTTTCTTCTTTGCGTTCCGCTATCTGTTCAGAAAGGATGTGGTGTTCTATATCAATACGCTACTGCCCGTGGGGCCGGCTTTGGCTGGTCGGATTATGGGGAAGCGGGTGGTCTATCACTATCACGAGAACGCTTTTATCAAAGGGGCGTTCTATAAAGTGCTGGCCTGCTGTATGCAGAAGTTGGCGCATGAGATAATTTGTGTGTCGGCTTACCAGGCTTCTTTTCTGAAAAGGAAGAAAGGAGTGACTGTGATACCGAATGCATTGCCTACGGAGTTTGTGAGCAAGTTGTACCCCGATGCGGAAGCGGCTTTTGAGCGGAAGACGGTGTTGATGCTGGGTTCTCTAAAAGAGTATAAAGGTACACGCGAATTCATTGAGTTAGCGAATCGTTTGCCGCAATACAAGTTCGTACTGGTAATTAACGACACCCAAGAAAACATAGACAAGTACTTATCCGACAATAAATTAACAAATATTAGGGGGGTAATCTGACGATTTATCCAAGGCAAATTGATGTGGCCATTTTTTATAATGCGGCATCCATTGTAGTTTGTCTGACCAATCCTCGATTAGCTGTGGAAACATTCGGGCTTACTACATTAGAAGCCATGAGTGGCGGGCTTCCAGTGATTGTGCCTACAGTGGGCGGCATAGCCGAAATGGTAGTGGATGGCATCAATGGCTACAAAACGGATGTGCAGGAATTAGACATCATTCAGAAGCAAATAAGAAGAATGCTCGACAACAAGGTTCTTTACCATTCGTTGGCAAAAGAAGCTTTGAAATGCTCGGAAAAATATAAATCGGCTGAAAACCTTTCTCTTTTGATGAAATCAATCGATAATGGGAAAGAACAATATTAAGATTCTGTCACGTCAGACGGATGTCTCTACGTTTTACAACAAAGCATCGGTGGTGCTGAACCTATCGGACAAACGTCAGTTTGTAGAAACTTTCGGGCTGACTGCCCTTGAAGCCATGAGTGCGGGACTTCCTGTAATAGTACCGACTGAAGGCGGCATTGCTGAAATGGTGGAAGACGGTGTGAACGGGTATAAGGTTGATGTGCAGGAATTGGAGCGGATCATCTGTCTGATTGAGAAAACGCTCAATGATAAAGACCATTATATGCGTATGGCTAACGAATCATACCAAGCCTCTTTATATTTCAAAGATGATACAATGATTGAAAGAATCCTCACAATCTTGAATGAATAACAACGGAAATCAGGGGTTATACGAATGAAGCGAATCTTCAACTGCCAACCTTCAACGATTTTTATTCTCAAACGGTTCTTTTAGGTTATATTCAGTCCTTGGAGGGAAAAGCGCAAACAATTTTCAGAAGCGGGAAAAGTAGAGAATTTCCATATATTTAAAAACAACTTTTATTTTATTAGATGAAGCGAGTAGCGATTGTGGGCATACAGGGTGTGCCCGCAAAATATGGTGGCTTCGAGACATTGGTGGAGAATATTATCGGGGAGAACTGTTCTCCGGATATCCGGTATACCGTGTTTTGCAGCAGTAAAGATTATGCGGAACGGAGGGATTCTTATAAAGGTGCCGGATTGAAATATATTCCGCTGTTTCATGCCAACGGCATGCAAAGTACGCCTTATGATATCCTGTCGATGCTCTCCACGTTGAAGGGGTATGACACGGTAGTCATACTGGGGGTATCGGGATGTATTTTCCTTCCCGTATTCAGACTGTTATACCGGAAAAAATTAGTGATTAACATTGACGGTCTGGAACATCGCAGAGCCAAATGGGGCGGATTCACCAAATGGTTCCTGCGTACCAGTGAGGCAATGGCGGTGCGCTATGCCGATGTGGTGGTGGCAGACAATAAGGGGATTCAGGACTATGTGATGGAGACCTATCATAAGGAAGCGGTTTTGATAGCCTACGGGGGAGACCAGGTGCTGAGAAATATATCAGAAGAACGGCAGATGGAAATCCTGCGGAAATACGGGGTGACACCGGGCAACTATGCAGTCAGCGTATGCCGGATAGAGCCGGAGAACAACAGCCATGTAATTTGTGAGGCATTTGCCTCCAGCGGGAAAGATATTGTGTTCGTGGGTAACTGGGAACGGAGCGAATATAGCCGTGGATTAAAACAGAAATACGCTGAATACAGCAATATACGAATGGTGAATGCGGTATATGACTTGGACGAGTTGTATGCGCTGCGTAATTGGTGCTGTTGCTATGTTCATGGGCATAGTGCGGGCGGTACCAATCCCTCTTTGGTGGAGGCGATGTTTTTCGGGAAGCCGGTTCTGGCGTATGATGTGGTATATAACCGGGAAACGACTGGGAATAAAGCCTGTTACTTCAAGACTGCGGATGAATTGACGGAACTACTGAACCGGAATACACCGGACGGTACGCCGATGAAAGAGATAGCCATGAGGCGATATACATGGAAATACATTGCGGAACAATATGAAATATTGTACTAAAGAAATATATAAGAACAAAAAAGATTGACAATGAGGAGAAAACGGTATTGGGGGGGTGGTTGTATTGCTGTTGCTGCCGGCTTTAAAAGCTTTGTCGCAGGCACCGGTCAGCCCCAAAGTGGAATTGTTTGCAGGGGCGGAATTGCATTATCGGGATATCTTCTACACGAAGATGTACGAGGTTTTGGTGAACCTGACTCCCGGTCTGAAATGGCACATCGGCAACCGGTGGCAATTGGCCGGTCAGGCCATAATCCACGTTTATAATGATTATGGGGATCGGTATAAGAAGGTACGCCTGAGTATGGCAGTGCTGTCTAAGGAATGGGACTGGAACGGTTCGCAATTCTTGAAAGTGAGCGGTGGACTGTTTGGACGGGAACGCTATGGGCTGGATGTGAAATGGATGTATCCGATTAACAGATGGCTGGCTTTGGACGCACAAGTGGGTGTGACGGGCTTCTGCTCGATGGCTGTAGATTGGGAATGCAGCAAGATGGAGCGAGTGACGGGACAAGCCGGAGTGAACGTCTATCTGGAAAAGGTGAATACGGAATTCCGGCTGCACGGTGGCCGGTATCTTTATGAGGATTATGGCGTGACGGCCGAAGCCATGCGTCATTTCAAGCACTGTACGGTAGGTCTGTATGCCCAATACAGTGACCAAGGCAAGGAGAACGGAGGTTTCAAGGTCATCATGATGATTCCACCCTACAAGCGGAAAGCCCGTAAGGTGATGGTACGTCCGGCTTCCAATTTCAGGCTGACTTACGACATTCAGGGACAGCCATACGCTGTGAAAATGTATTCCACCGATCCGGAAGAAAATGAACGTGAAGGGCATTACGACCGCAACCGTCTGCAATGGGGTGCCAATCGGATGGAACCGGACTTCACCAACAAGGAAGGAGGCAGACCATGAGACAAATTACAATTCTGATAATCGGTTGCCTGTTCTTTTTCGGAAGCGGACAACTCTTGCACGCCCAACAATATACGGGCATGAGCGGACTGATCCATGTACCGAGCGGAGAAATGGATGAGGCCGGAGAGGCACGTGTCGGTGCGCATTTTTTGAACAAGGAATTCACGCCGGACAAAGGATTCAATTACGAGGGGAAATACAATACGTTGAGCCATTATCTGAGTATCACTCCTTTCTCATGGCTGGAAATCGGCTATACTTGTACTTTACAGAAAGGGCGTGCAATCGACAATAAAGGACAGGTCTTGGAAGGCAATCCTAAATTACGCTTCAAGGACCGTTACTTTTCTGTCAAACTGCAACCTTTGAAAGAAGGGAAATGGTGGCCGGCTATAGCCATCGGTGCCAATGATCCATACGGTACGGACAGCAAGGAGGGAACCGGGAAAGAAGGAGAAAGTCCTCAAAATGGGGACGGGAAAAGCCAATACTTTTCTAACTATTACATTGCCGCCACCAAGCATATCGGCTTGAAAGGTCACAGCATTGGCATCCATGTGGCGTACCGCCATTGGAAGCGCAACTATAACAGCAAGTGGAACGGCCCGGTGGGCGGCATTACTTATCAGCCTTCTTTCCAAAAGAATTTGCGCTTGATAGCCGAATACACGGGCGATGACGTGAATGTGGGCTTCGACTGGAAACTGTGGAAGCACTTGCTGGTACAATCTTCTTTGCAGAACGGAAAGTATTTTTCGGGAGGGGTATGCTTCTGCATCAACCTGTTGTAAAAGACCGACAATATGGAATATCCCTTGTTGCTTGAATTCCTTGACACCCGGTTGGAAGCTGCCCTCGATCAGGAACGGTTCAATCGGCAGACCATTCACTTGTATCGGTGTGGCGATAGTTGGCTGGCGTTGGAATATTCGCCATGTCTGTTGGAAGAGCAATTCCATTATAAGGACAAGAAACCGTTGATTTTCCACTTGAGGGACGGAAGGCGTGTGGTGATGGTGGAAGTTCCGGCCTCTTATGTAAGGAGGATCGCAGCAGGACATGAGACCGGTCGGCAAGGAACGCGTTGGATGCCGGTCGTCGGGCAAGTGATTATGCCGGATGGAAGGAATGGATTCTGGATGACTGAGAAGGTCCGGAAAACATCTGTCATGAGAGTTATTTATCATTTATAATTAACATTTTAATTCATTTTATTTATGTACAATTTTATGAAGAAAGGGGCTTTCATGCTCCTTGTTGCCTGCCTTGCGATGGGTATGGCAAGTTGTAGTGACGATGACCCCGATTACAGTGGCTGTGACACATAGTATCAGCGGACGTGTGACAGGTGTTGACGGTGAGGGTATTTCGGCAACCGTTTCCATGGGCGGGACATCCGCAACGACTAAGGCGGACGGTACATTCGTGTTTGAAAATGTAGCCGCAGGTACTTATACCTTGAAGGCGGAAGCGGATGGCAAGGAGTCCAAAGAGACTTCCGTTACCGTGAGTGACGGGGACAGCAACAATCCGGTGTGGAACGTGGCATTGAGCAATAAAGGAACTGCGATTAACGTAGAGCCGGACGGTTCTGCCAGCGGTGTTGTCACTTCCGAGACATTGAAAGGGAATGAGGATGGAGAGATAGAAATGACATTGACCGCCCCGGCAGGTGCCGTGGAAGCCGGTACGCAAATCATTGTCACTCCCATCTATTCAACGGATGAGGTTGAACAGGCCGCAGTTCGTTCTGCCGTTACGAAAGCGGTTGGAAGTACCTTGCTGATAGGTACGAGAGTCAGCAGTTCCAACGCGTCGGCCGAATTGCAGGAATCTGTGACGTTAGAGTATGACGTGGATCCTGAGATAGCTGAAACCATCACCGCACAGAAATATGTGAACGGACAATGGGTGGATGCGGAATATACGGTAGGAACGGACGGGAAAGTCACGGTGACAGTTGACCAGTTCACCTCCTACTCGTTGTTATGCAATGCCACCATCAGCTCATCGAAAACATCGGAGGCTGTCAGCTTCTCTCCCGACTCATGGGACAACCTGTACGGAAGCGGTGACATGGCTGTTTCATCTGCTTCCTATTCCTACAAGATCGGTACGGATATCAGTTCGTCCGGCACGAACAAGATCACCGCTTACCTGATTGAGATCGTGGCACGTGCCGCAGGAGCAGGTGTGACAGAGGCAACTGGTACCTATCCCATCAATGTGACCCTGCCTGTCGGCACGGCCATGAGCATCAGCGGACAGCAGGAGGTAACCACGCTCACCGCATCCGCATTAGGTCGTAGCGTTTCCGGCAGGCAGTATGGGACGGTATCTGTCATAACCCGGTCTTGGAACCGCCAGCATACGGGTGGAACCGATTGACAGAACCGGTGTAAGATTAGCCTTTCATTCATCCCGATACGGAAGCCCCTGTCTGAACCCGGTCACCGGAGGAGACAGGGGCTTTTTCTATATTTTATCTATCCATTGATTTTTTATGGAAACAGGGAATATCTCATTGCAGTATAAGGTACTTCTAGGATACATGATATTGGTCGTGGCCGTTTGCGGCATGGTTTCCATCCTGTTATACGAACGTGACCGTATGCGTACGATAAGATCGGAGACAGCGGAGATACGCCGGATTTGGCATGATATCAGTACGGCCCATCGCCATATCACCGAACTTGCCACCGACGGGGAGTCCGTCATTGTCTGGGAGGATGCCGACTTCCGTGACTACCATGGAAAGCGCCTGCATACGGACAGCCTGCTGCAAACATTGAAATCGAGTTGTGGCATGTTTGTCCTGCCCGGACAGATCGATTCTTTATGTCATTTACTGGAGGCCAAGGAAGAGCATCTGTCCCACATCATGAAAGCCATCGCCCAGCTGGAGGAGGCAGACAGCCTGCTCGCAAACCGTCTGCCAGTCGTTGCCAGGGAAGCGGTCCGCATCCGGACGGTCACCCGGAGGAAGACAGGTGTCGCTGGCTGGCTCGGGGGGAAAAAGAGTGTACAGGTCCTCGAACCGTCGGAAGGGCTACGGGAATTGAATGACAGGCTGGTTGCCATGCAGGAGGAACGTAACCGCCGAATAAATGCATATGCGGACAGCCTGCGCAGGCAGAACAGGACATTGAACCAGAAACTGCACGTGCTCGTCACCCATCTTGACGGGCAAGCGCAGGCGGCGTTCATCAGTCGTGAGGAAAAAATCACGGAAGCCGGAGATTTTTCTTTCAAGCTGTTTGTCTTGGTAATCGTCTCCGCTTCCTCCTTGCTATTCATCTCGTTCCTGATCATACGGCATGACATCAGGAAAGAAAGGGAAGGGCGGGCACAGCTCCAAAGGATAAACCGTGAGAACGAGGAACTGCTCGGTATGCGTAAACAGATCATCCTGACCATCTCGCACGATATACGGGGACCATTGGGCAATATCAGCAACTGTGTGGAGCTGGCCTCGGAAACCCGTGAGAAGAAAAAACGGGAAGGCTATCTGGAGAACATCCGCCATTCCTGCCGCCATATACTGAATCTGGTGAACAACCTGATGGATGTCTATAGGATCAATGAGACCAGGGATACCCGTAATGAGATCCCTTTCCGTTTGGGCAGCCTGCTAGACAACATATCGGAGGAATACGCCCGGAAAGCGGCCGGCCAGGCCCTGCTGTTCGAGAGGTGTCATGAGATTGTCAACAATATCACGGTGAGAGGAGATGCCGACAAGCTGGAACAGATACTGGACAATCTGCTGACAAACGCCATCAAGTTCACCCCGTCCGGTACGGTCCGTTTCCATACCGGATATGCGGAAGGCAGGTTGCATGTGGAGGTAGGCGATACCGGTATCGGCATGGACAGGGAGACACTGGAGCGTGTCTTCCGTCCGTTCGAGCGTGCGGCGCAGGAGATAAACTCTGAAGGGTTCGGTCTGGGGCTCTTTATCACGAAAGGCCTTGTGAAGGTGCTGGACGGAAACATAGACGTGGAGAGCCGGCCGGGCAAGGGCACGATATTCCGCCTGACGTTTCCTCTTCCGGAAACAACGGAGGATCCGGAAACGGAGGAGTTCCAGGTACAGTCCGCCATGGTACTTCCCAAGCGTGTGCTGGTAGTGGATGATGACAGCATCCTTTTGAGAATAACGGAAGACATGCTCGGACGCCACGGCGTGGAATGCACGACCTGCCAGAGCGTAAAAGAGGCGGTTCTCGCGCTCGACCGTCTGGATTACGATCTGGTGTTGACAGACATACAGATGCCCGTGACCGACGGTTTCGGCCTGTTGAAATTGCTGCGCGGTTCGGATATCGGAAATTCCCGTACCATCCCTGTCGCCGTCATGACGGCACGGGGTGACGGCGACTCGGGTGTCTATGCGAGGTCCGGTTTTTGCGGTTGCATACACAAGCCTTTCTCCTCAAAAGGACTGCTGGCCTTTCTTTCCTCCGTAATGGCAGGCAGAGCTGCCGGTGCGTCCCCGTTTGATTATTCCCGTCTGATGGAAAGTACGGACGACCGCCGGCATATGTTCGGGCTTGTCATGAAAGAGTCGGAAAAGGATCTGGCCGAACTGGAAGGGGCAATGGAGGGGATGGACCGTGAGGCCATGCGGAGGACCGTGCACCGGATGGCTCCGGTCTGGGAATTGCTGGGAGCCGGTGACGTGTTGTCGGACTACCGGAAAATCCTGCATGACAAGGCCGCAGGCGACGAGACGGTCAGAGGGCACACCTTGAGGGTTATGGAGCAGATACGGACACTGATGGATGAGGTGAATAATGAATTAGAGAAAAGGGATGACGGGAATGAAAAAGACCTTACTGGTCGTGGAGGATAACCTGATCCTCTGCGATATTCTTGAGAAATGGCTGCTGAAAGCCGGTTATGGAGTATTGACGGCCACGGACGAGCCTTCGGCACGCCGAAAAATCAAAGGGAACGACGTGGCGCTGGTGCTGACGGATGTCCGCCTCCCCGAAGGGGATGGCATCAGCCTGCTGGAATGGAGCGTGTCCCAAGGGTTACACATCCCTTTTGTGGTGATGACCGAATATGCCTCCATTGCGGATGCGGTGCGTGCCGTCAAATTGGGTGCGAAAGACTACTTGCCCAAGCCTGTCCATGAGGAACAACTGATGGAACTGTTACGGGGATTGGTCGGCCTGCCAGTTTCCGTTCCCCCGAGGAAATCATTCATGAAAAGGTTTAGCGTGGCGGTCCGGGAGACCGAACGGATAGCTTGTCGTGTGGCTCCCCTGGATTGTTCCGTCATGATCCTTGGACCGAATGGTAGCGGAAAAGAATCTGTCGCGCAGCTGATCCAACGGCATAGCGGACGTAAGGACAAGCCTTTTGTGGCGGTGAACTGCGGTTGTATCCGGGGGGAACTCGCCGCATCGGAGTTTTTCGGTCACGTGCAGGGGGCGTTTACCGACGCGAAAAAGGATACCGCCGGCTATTTTGAGGCGGCCCGGGGCGGTACGCTCTTTCTTGACGAGATCGGAAACATGCCTCCTGAAATGCAGACACTGCTACTCAGGGTATTGCAGGAAAGAGTGTATTGTCCGGTGGGCAGCCGCAAAGAACTTGAAGCCGATGTACGGATATTGTCGGCCACCAACGAGGATATGGAGCGTGCCATACGGGAGGGGCGTTTCCGGGAGGATCTGTACTACCGTCTCGCCGAGTTTGAGATATGCCAGCCCTCCCTCTCCGAATGTCCGGAGGATATATTGCCGTTGGCGGATTTCTTCCGTAAGCGACATTCAGAAGAGATACGTGTGGAAACCTCCGGTTTTACCGAACAAGCCAGAATCTCCATGCTTTCCCACTCATGGCCGGGCAATGTACGTGAACTCGGTAACCGGGTAAGGCGTGCCGTATTGCTGGCGGAATCCCCCTCGTTAACCCACAGAGATTTGGGTCTTGAGGCGGCCGTTTGTAAAACAGGTGGAAAATGCAAGAAAGGCTTGATGGAAGAAGCGGAAGAGAAAGAACGAATAAGGAAGATCCTGGAAGAATGTGGAGGTAAGATCAGCCGTGCGGCAAAAATGCTGGGGATGAGCCGTCCGACACTATACAAGAAAATGGAAATGTATGGATTGAGATAGAATTTTCATATGTTTCGTTCATATATAAGCCGGCAGATTCCGTTGGAGAAAGTTTTGCGGCCAGGAAGTTTCCAGCGGGCAGGCTGGAATTCTTCCGTCAGGGGGGATTCCGCCACCATAAGAAAGGGGTAGCGGATAAAGTACCGTCTCGTCCACCAGATTATACCGGAAAAGTCCATCGGCATATTCCGCGCTACCTCCATCTCCTACTCCTGCCAGATAAATGCAATCCTTGTCGTGCTTTTACCTTACATTCGGCAAGGGACATTCAGTAAATCCTATAAAATTAGTCAACTGATTCATACTTACAGTATTGTGAATTAGTTGTTTTTTTGTATCTTTCGATATTCCCCCGCAAATAAGGTTTGACAGCCAAAACGGGGGGGGGAATATCCAAACTAAGATATGGCGAGGATACAAAATATTTCAGAGATTCATCCTACTTTGGGATTTACAGAATTCGAATTTCTTCAATTACCCATGCACTTGTCATGATTTGTCGGGTTCCTTTCCTTTTTCGCTTTCCAGACCCAGTCGTTTACGGAGTTCCGGGTCATTTTTGATGCGCCGCATCTCCTCATTGATAATAGCCTGCGCGTCCGCCTTGATCTGGTCGTAATTGCGTTGTATCTGTTGCATCATGATGTCGTTACCGTTCCTGTCCTTGAAGTCGTTGATGACCGGGACTCTCTGATAAGCCTTTTCTTCCGCGCTGATCCTGGCATGGTCTACGACGATTTCGGCATGAAATATTTTCTGTTCTATCCTCTCATCGAAATTATCCGCCACAGCTCCGACAAACGTGCCTTGCGAGAGGTTGGCAATCTTGGATGCCGGAATAAGCGAGTCAAGCTGTGTGTTGATGGAGGTGGATACGTCCTGACGGTTGATGGAAACGGACTGACGCTGTTGGAGCACTTTGCCGAAGCGCTCTGAAAGCGTTTTTGCGGTTTCCCCGACTACCTGTCCGCTGAAAATATTCCCCACCGTGTTCTGGATGACCTTGGATTCCTTTTCACCGTAATCGCGTGTCAGCTGGCTGAAATCCTGAAAACCCAGAAGCACGCCCACCTTGTTGCTTCTCGCCGTCGCGATTAGGTTGTCAAGCCCACGGAAATAGATGGTGGGAAGCTCGTCGATGATGACGGCGCATTTAAGCTGTCTTTTCTTGTTGATAAGCTTGACGATACGGGAATTGTATAATCCGAGCGCTGCCGAATAAATGTTCTGCCTGTCCGGATTGTTGCCCACACAGAGCAGTTTGGGTTCTTTCGGATTGTTGATATCCAATGAGAAATCATTACCGGTCATCACCCAGTAGAGTTGTGGGGAGATCATGCGCGTAAGGGGTATTTTTGCCGAGGCTATCTGGCCCTGGAGCTGGTCCTGGGCATTTCCTTTCCATGCGTCCATGAAGGGGGAAAGATAGTTTTCCAGCTCCGGATAAGAGGTCAGGATGGTGAACAGATCCGAGTAGGGCTTGTTGAGCAGTTCCACCGCGTGGGGAAACGTACAGTAAATGCCGTTCTTGTAAATCTTTAAATACCAGATTATTGCCGCGAGCAGAATGATGGGGGACTCCACGAAGAAGTCCCCCTGTTTTTCGATCCAGGTGCGGTTGAGGTTGAGCATTATCGTATAGCTCGCCTCATACGCGTCGGATATGTCCGTCATGAATTCCGGATTGATGGGATTGCAACGGTGCGACCTGCGTGGATCATCGAAATTGATGACATAGAACCGGGGCTTGACCTCGTATTTGTCCATATTCTTCAATAACGAGTTATAGGCGATGGTGGACAGGTCGTCAAACTTGTAATCGTAGATGTAGATCGCGAAGCCCTTGGCGATAAGCTGGCGGATGTAGCTGTTGACTATCGCGTAGGACTTGCCGCTGCCCGGCGTCCCGATAACCATGCAGGCTCGAAAAATATTGACTATGTTGG
>JAUUNK010000285.1 GCA_030844565.1 Bacteroides ovatus | reverse complement strand
GCTTTTGACTTTATTATAGCTGGGAGAGAAACACGCACCAGACCGAATGCTTACTGTAGACAAATCAGTTCACAAATGTGAGCCTCTAACAAGCAACAATAGATAGAAGAAGAAACATGGTAGGTTAATGCATTGCATATAAAAGGGAATAACAAAAGAAAGGATACTCTAAAGATAGAAAACTATGGCAATATTATTTGATTGGTATGAAAATCCGAAACCATCGGATAAGCAAGAGGGAGAAAAAACGCTGCATCCGCGTATAAAATACAACGGCTCCACCGGAACCGACGTACTGCGCCAACGCATTCAGGAACGTTGTTCACTCACTGAAACCGACGTTTCCGCAGTGCTGGACGCACTTTCACACATTCTGGGCGAAGAGCTGGCCGAGGGGCGGCAGGTACACTTGGACGGCATCGGCTATTTTCACCCCTGTCTGACCTGCACAGAACCGGTGACAGCAAAGACTAAACACAAAACGACGTTGGTAAAACTGAAAGCTATTCAGTTTCGCGCCGACCAACAACTGAAAAACGAATTCGGCGCGCTTAAAGTGAAGTGCCTGGGTGGAGGGCTGGACTTCAAGCAACTGACGGATGAAGAGATTGACCGGCGACTGACCCAATACTTCCAAACGCACTCTTTTTTGCGAAGATGTGACTTTCAGAGTCTATGCGGAATGGCAAGAAGCACGTCTATGCGCCAAATTCGACGTTTACGTGACGAAAAAAAGCTAAAAAACATAGGAAGTAACATACAACCGATTTACATACCCGACAGCGGATATTATTCTCATAATGAATAGATTAGAATGAGAAAAGAGGCAATCCGGCAATCAATACAGAGTGAGAGCAACTGCTTGCTCTCACTCTGCCATCACTACATCTCTCACTCCTGAAACACCGATGAATAAAGGGATACAGACAAAAAAGTGAGAGCGTGACAGTAAAAAACATTCAAACAACCTCTGGGAGGGAGAAGAAGAAAAAAGATCGGGAGAGGTATACTTTGTGATGAATCTTAGAGAGGTTTCACCGGTATACAAATATCCACAATATGTTTCTTTTGCGGATGAGTGGTATAATCATTGTAGTATATCTCATACGGACATCCGTCTCCCTGCTGGTAACCGCTTTCGGTAAACCAATGGCACATCGTATTCCATGCTTTCTGAAACTCGTCCATCCCCAACTCGAAGTGTCCCACTACACACTTACCGCCCGGAATAACCATCTTCCCGATTTCACCTTCCACCTTCACGTCTTCATCCACAATGATGCAGGCGCTCTGCCTGATTTTATCCAAATCGGTGACCGAAGGATCGTCGTGAGTGACCGTAGCACTTCTGGTCACATTGGGAATGTACAATCCTCGGGGAGCTGCCCATTGCATCAGTTTCCCATACGCTTGCCCAATCAAATGAAACGGACCGATGTGACGGCAATAAATCACTTTCATTTCCGGCATTTCTTTAACCTCTAACTTTGTTTCCATAAAATAAATGTTTTTAAATTCGACCATGCAAAGGTCGGAATCAAAATCCGGGTCGTCTTTCAAATTCTTGCGGAGCATTTGCCCATTCTTGCTAAGCAGCTCTCCGTTGTGCACGTAGACTGCTCTCTCCGTTCTTCCGAATTGTGTAGGAGTGACACCGAAATATTTCTTAAAGGTTCTGCTAAATAAAGATATGCTGCCGAAGCCGCAGTTGTAGGCAACCTCAGTGATAGATGTCAACGGCTCTTGTTGCAGCTTGCATGCCGCTTTTTCTATTCTCAGCCGCTGGATATAGTCAATAGGCGTCTCCCCTATCAGAAAGGTAAATATCCGATGGAAATGATAAGGTGAAAAACTCGCGATTGCCGCAATATCTTTTAATTCTAATTCTTGTTCAAGATGTGAATCAATATAATCCATCACGCGGTTGATGCGGGAATAATACTCTCTTCTGCTTTTTTCCTGTATGTTCATTCTCAGTATTTATGGTATCAAACTGCAAAAATAAGGGTTACCCACCGGATATGTTTTATCATTCTTGCTATATATATGAATACCTGCGGAAACGAACCATCCGGTGGGAACAAACCGAGACCATAAATCAGCGAAGCGGCAATTGCAGAAGATTTGATTATTTAGCCATTCCGATTCCCTGCAACCACTTCTGCACCTGCGCTGCGGCACTTTGTACCGAGCTTCCATTGATGGCAAATCCTTTAAGTATCTTGGTTTGCCGGCAGAGTTTCCTTACTGCGCTTTCACACTTTGCCATACCACCGCCTCCGTGTGTTACAAACGTTACAACAGTCTTCCCCGAGAGATTTCCATTGGAAAGAAAAGTTGCCACGGGAGGTGCAATGGTGCTCCACCAATTAGGAGAACCAACGAAAATCACATCATATTGCGCTAAATCCTTAGGCATAGCCTTCAATGGAGGCTTTTCCTCTTTGTTAATCTCCATTTTGGCAAGGTCCAGAAGGTCCTGATAACTGGAAGGATAAGCTTCTTTCCTTTCAATCTCAAAAATATCAGCACCCGTAACCTTTTGAATCTGCTCGGCTATCGTACGGGTGTTGCCGCTACGCGAAAAATAAGCTACTAAAATCTTCATAGGTTTACTACTTTTGTTTTGCCCCGTTATACCTTCACATATAAAGGATAAAAGCACGGTTAATACTAAAATAATTCGTTTCATGGGTGTACTTTTTAAAACGTTCATTTGTTTTATCTCGGTTGCAAAGGTAGACCATAGAAGAGGAACAGGTGGTATATAAATTACGGATGGATGTGCATATATTACGGTTTTTCTTCGGAGAATGCTTTTTTCTCTCTTAAATCGGCTTCTTTTCCGGTAAAAGTAATCTGACCTGCGGTCACCACTGCCGAGTCTAACGCACCTTTACCATAATCCCGATCGCTTAACATCAAGTCGCCATTCCACCGCCATAAGTAAGCGTTATCTCCTTCAGATTCTTACAACCCAACATAGCTGACAGTGAAACGCGAAGTATCTTGTTGACTACATGCAACAAGGGAAAATATGCAAACCGAACTGCAAAGTGCATTTAAAGACTGAACTTTCCACGGGAAACGTATGTTTTAACCGTATAACATTAAAACATTGTAGCCATGGAAAAATATTTATTACATAGCAATGAGCTACACCTGATTGATACTCGTAAAATCCATCAGGCAGTGGAGAAGATGGTAGAGTCGTTGGGCATGGCAGCCGGGTCTACCATCAATTTCGATCTCTATAAAGTAGTAGAAACGTATTTTAAAGACTTGGATAAACGGAGTGAAATCAACCAGCTCTTAGGAATTAAAGAAGATTGTTACGAGCTGGAAGAAGTCTTCGGTGTGGAAGATTAAAAAGAACAAGGGGAGTCTTCCGTTTTATGCGGAGCTCCCCTTGTTTGTTATAACTATAATGATTTTGCTTAATTGGTAGCCTGATGTACAGTGAGTTGAGGGAAGGGGAAGCCAATGCCTTGTTCGTTGAAAGTGGCATAAATGGTCTTGTTCATATCAAAATAAACATCCCAATAATCGGAACCCTTCACCCATACACGTATCACCACATTGACGCTGCTTGCATCCAGCGCCTGGAGAGCAACAAAAGGAGCAGGCGTGTCTAAGATACGTTTATCAGCAGCCAGTATCCCCCGAACTACGCTTTCCACTTTATCATAGTTTTCTCCGTATTCCACGCCAACCACCCATTCGATGCGGCGGGTGGGCTGTGTATTATAATTAGTTACAACACTGCTACTCATAGAGCCGTTCGGCACATAAATCACTTTATTGTCTGCCGTAGTAAGAATAGTATGAAAAATCTGAATTTCTCTTACCGAGCCTGATACGCCTTGACTCTCAATCCAGTCGCCCACCTTATAAGGCTTAAAAAAGAGAATAACCAATCCCCCGGCAAAGTTCTGAAGATTTCCCGATAGTGCCAGGCCTACCGCCACACCGGCAGAAGCAAGTAAAGCAGCAAAAGAAGTGGTCTGCACGCCCAGTGCGCCTACTACGGAAATAATCAACAACACCGTCAGCAGAATATTCACCAGACTCTTTATAAAAGTGCGAACGCTTATATCAATATGCTGCCGCCTGTCCAGGAAACGAGCAAGGAAACGTTTGAGCAACTTAATTACAAAATGCCCTACGATATAAACAAGAATAGCTTTCAGAATATGCCCTCCTGTTTGAATGGCTAAATCCATAATTTGTTGCGTTGCTACCGTTATCTTGTCAACACCCTCTGCATTGGCTATTGCCTCTTGGAGTTGCTGAGCCGTCTGCTGCACATTGCTGAGTGCCTTGGTGGCCTGCTGGGCAGCTTGCTCGGTCGCTTGAGCAGCTTGAAGTAAAAAAAGCATAATAGTATGTTTTTAAATGAATAATAAAAAGTATTTTCCCGTACAAACAAACTGCAAAATTAAATTGTTTTAGGCAAATACACAAAAGCAATCTCTGCAATTATTACTAAACCGTTCTTTTTGTCCGGCATCTGCCTCTAGAAATACAAAAGATTTCCTTGCTTGGGTCTAGTAAAAAGATTACTTTTGCCGCCGATTCACAAATTAGGGGTGCCTCAAAACGACGGGCTGAGAACATACCCATTGAACCTGAACCGGGTAATGCCGGCGTAGAGAAAGAATAAAAAAGCATGAATTATCTTGAAATTATCGGTACGGTAGTAGGATTAGCCTATCTGTGGTTAGAATATAAAGCCAGCATTTACCTCTGGATAGCGGGCATCATCATGCCGGCCATTTACATCTTTGTATACTACACAGCAGGGCTATATGCCGATTTTGGAATCAATATCTATTATTTGCTTGCGGCTATCTACGGATGGATAGCATGGAAAAGGGGTAGTAATCATCAGACGGATGGGGAAGAGAAAAACCTACCCATCACTTCTATGCCATTGCGACATTACTTACCACTCCTTGCTGTATTTATTCTAGCCATGGCAGGTATTGCGTGGATATTGATTCGCTATACTGACAGCAATGTTCCATGGCTGGATAGTTTCACTACCGCCCTGAGCATCATCGGCATGTGGATGCTGGCGCGAAAATATGTGGAACAATGGTTTGCCTGGATAGCCGTAGATGTTGTCTGCTGCGGGCTATATATTTATAAAGAGCTGTATTTCACATCGGCTTTATACGGGCTTTATTCTATTATAGCTATTTTCGGCTATCTGAAATGGAAAAAACTAATGAACATACAATGACCATGGGAAATGAATATTGTACACCCGAAGCTGTGGTGCTTGCCAATGGCGAGTATCCCACACATGCCTTTCCTCTACATATTCTTGACGAAGCCCGCTTCGTTGTTTGTTGCGACGGAGCTGCGAATGAGTACATCTCTCGCGGACATACTCCCGATATTATTATCGGCGACGGAGATTCTCTTTCACCGGAAAACAAAGCGCGCTTTGCCGGAATTGTACGTCATATAGCTGACCAGGAAACGAACGATCAGACCAAAGCCGTCCAGTTCCTGCAAAAAGAAGGCTACCGCGAAATTGCTATTCTGGGAGCTACTGGCAAACGGGAAGACCATACATTGGGCAATATCAGCTTACTGATAGAGTATATGAAACAAGGTGTACAAGCGAGAATGATAACCGACTACGGTATATTTCTCCCCGCTCATGATACGCAACACTTTGCCTCCACCCCGGGACAGCAAGTCTCCATTTTCAACTTCGGCGCTTCACACCTGAAAGGAACAGGACTGGTATATCCCATTCGAGATTTTACCAATTGGTGGCAAGGAACACTTAATGAAGCCCTCAGCCAGGAATTTATTATAGAAGGTAAGGGGGATTATCTGGTTTTCCTTGCATGGGTAAGAGAGGGAGTATGATAACTAACCTCTCACTTTTCATCCAATATTCGGTTTATCTTATACATCAGAAAGTCGTAATACTCTTTCATTGATTGGGGAGAAGATATAAGACTCTACAGAATATTGGATCAATCCGAAAACTCTGTTGGTAGTTTATGTCGATAATCCCAAAAAGAGT
>JAUUNK010000284.1 GCA_030844565.1 Bacteroides ovatus | reverse complement strand
GGCACAAGTGGGCTGCGACATCCTTTGGAAGATGTTTAAAGAAGGAAGGACGTTGTACCGGGGGGCTTATGTCAATCTGAATACGCTGCGGGTCAATCCCATTCCGATGTGATACCTCATAAACCGGCAGCTTCCCTTGCACGCCGTAAAGGCTGTCAAAGGAAGCTGTCGGTTTCATTCCATGTCCGGGTATCGGTTCACTATATCAGCCGCACAGTGCTCGCTATCCCTTTCTCTGTCTTAACCAGTTCATATTTTTCCAGTGTCTCATATAAGTTCCCAAGCGTCTTGCAACCATATCTTCTAATCTTAAATTTGGGCATTAACTTTTTCAACGCACCCCCGATTAAGGACAGGGAAACTTCCCCCTTGCCACCTGCTGCCAGTTCAAAAGCCCTGTCGAAATATTCCATATCCCGTCGGAGGAAAAACTCCGGTGTGTTTTCCGGGACTTTTATATCTTTCCGGTCGGAGAACAGAAAATCAGAACAGGAGCGCACCAACAGAACAGGCGCTTTGCTTTCACCGTAACCCAAAACTACCAGTCCCGCTTCCCTTATCCGTTGGACCAGCATGACATAATCACCGTCACTGGCAACCAGACAAAAACAATCAATCTTTCCTGCATGGAGGATATCCATCGCGTCGATGACAAGCGCGATGTCTGTCGTGTTCTTTCCAGCGGTAAAGGAAGAAGCCTGCACCAGCCGAAACGCGTATTCTTTGGCGACGTCCTTCCACCGCGAAAGGGACTTGCGGGTCCAGTCACCATATACGCGTTTCACTATGGCATTCCCATAACGGGTTACGAACTTCATAAGGTCTTCCATCTGCTCCGGTGAAGCGTTGTCGCCATCTATCAGTACGGCAATAGACACATGCTTATTCTGTTTCATATCAATACTTTAGCGGCAAAGATATAATAACTTCCGCAAACTGCTGACTGTTTACAGAAGTTTCTACCGGTATCATGACGGATCTTTCTTTTTTCCCCGTTGTTTCAGGAACTCCTGGATTTCCGAACTCCGGTAATAGTTTTTACCGTTCTCGCTCATGTGGTAATAACGTATCAATCCTTTTTCACGGTAACGGGCAAGGGTACGCTGCGTAACGCCAAGAAGTTGGGCAAGGTCATAGTTGTCCAGCAAGGTGTCCCCTTCCAAGCATTCCTTCAGTCGATTCATACGGTCCAGCTTCTTTTCAATGCGGTCAAAACCTTCCACAATAGTCAGTATCATTCTTTCGAGTATCTCATTATCTACATACATACTATATTTCTCCTGTCAGTTTAAAAGGTGATTACTTCGATACCCTCCTTGTGCGCACTACAAGAGTATATGCCAGGTATAGTGAAAAGGATGTGCCAAACGAAAACTGAAGATATATTCAGCGATAACAAATATTTGATTTACAGCACAATATAGGTTGAATTTCATACATTGACAGGATAAAGTGTAAACCTCCATATTGTAAACTTTCCAAACAGAGTGTACATTTTCTTTACACCTTGTAAACAGAAAATGAAACCTAATGAAATTCGGCGACAACCATGGACAAAAGTTTGGAAATCAATATTCTTTAGACATACCTTTGTATCAAACAAAAACAAGAAGCCTATGGAAATTGTAAGTATCGAAGCAAAAACATTCATGGAAATGAATCACGCACTTGATGCCATTGCAAAAAAAGTATATGAAATCTGTGGAGGAAGCACCCAAAACATGGATGACTGGATAGACAATCAAGAAGCATGCATATTAATGGATATATCCCCCAGAAAGCTATTGTTGCTTCGAAGAAGCAGAGCTATTCCATATAGTTATATAGATCGTAAAGTATATTATAAACGACAAGACATTATCCGTTTTCTAGAAAATACGATTCATCAGGTAACTCCTTAAACGTAATATTATGACTCAAACTCTGCTAACCAAGGAAAGTCCTGAAATCGCACACTTTTTCCGGAACATTGATATGCTGTCTGGACTGTTGGATACACAAACGGAAAAGTTCCGTCCGATTTTAAATGGTGAACGCTATATGACAGATAGCGAACTCGCCGAAAAATTAAAGATTACCCGAAGAACACTGGTAGATTACCGCATGAACGGAAAACTTCCCTATTACAAGATAGGCGGCAAATTATTATATAAGGAAAAAGACATCCTGTTACTATTGGAAAAGAACCGGTTAGAAGCATTCTATAACAGATAATCCAGCAACCTTACTTATCTAAAAAGCATCCTCAAAAAGACAAATAGCTTGAAAAGAGGATGCTGTTTTTTTCTTTTTCCCGGTATTCACCAATCAACAAAAGTGTGCCCTACTAGACCATCCATGGGGTCCGGATACCCACAACTTAATAGAAAGCCCGGACTGTTTCTCCCACCTACTATCAAATTTCAAAAACACCTAAACAATTATGTACTAAGTTATTAATTTGACCGGATGGCATTCGGACCATCCGGCTCTCTTGGACAACAGTATATATAAAAACAGACATTAAAAAATGCTACTTTGATAAGGGTTCATTATCTCTTTGACACAGATATTCATTTAGGTCTTTATACTGGGAATATGTATATGAAAGGTCGTGAACATGCAACCCATACTTCTGTTTTAATGTTTGCACAGCAACTTTCCCGCTATTGTCATTATCCAAACAACAATAAATGTCTTTATACAAAGAAAGATAGGGAAAAGCTTTCTGCAAATTACTTACGGAATTCAACACTATACAATCTCCATCCTTTAAAAAGGGGAAAGCCGGTTTGAAAGACAAATAGTCAATAAATCCTTCAAATAGATAACATCCCTCGCTCTTCGGTTCATGCGAAATATAAGTAATGGCTTTCGGGGCTATACAACCTTTGAAGTACCTATTTCGCACTTCATATCCTCCAGAAATATTAGGAAAAGCAATGGCAAAATATTTTTTTCCATTTTGTTTAAAATAGACTTCCTTGCATACCTTCTGTGCCAATTCCATATCAATCTTCCGCTCTTTCAAATAAGCCAGCAGTACCAGGTTTGTGAGAGGATTGACTTTCAAATCTTTAAAAGCGGGCTGAATTTCTTCAACAGGATAGGAAATACTGATAGGTTTGAAGGCTCGTCTTTTATTGCCAATACATTGCAGCGCATAACTTATGTCATGTGTTTGATAAATTTCTAAAGCTAATGTTATAATGTCACCTCCCTTGCCCAAACCAAAATCATACCATAGATTTTTATGAAGGTCAACTTTAAAAGATGCCTCTTTTTCCATACGGAAAGGAGATTTGTACCACACACTGCTTCCGCGCTGTTTCACCGGAGTATGCCCCAAAACGGCTAAAAAATCAATGATTCGAATACTTTTTGCTTCTTGGATGTTCATGTCATAACATTTTTGATAAACTTTTTTCTGTTACATACATGGCAAAGAAGGGATTTATATTTGTAATCAGAAAATTAGTGTCATCAGATGTTAGCAAAAGGCATTAGATGGCATTTTAGATTTCCTGATAATAGATTTACTTAACCATAATCAATATTCGCCATTTTTTAATAGGTTTTATATTTTAAATAAAAAACAGAAATTCATTTAATTATACCAAAAGAAATAAGGAAATCACAAGCTACTGTTTGCGTGGAAATTGGAATAACTATAAAAACTTTATCCAAGGTATTGGGGCATACCCGCCTCAGATTCACACAGGCATACGCCAAAATTACTTGTAAGAAAGTCATGAACGACATGCGGATCTTGAAAGACCGGCTTGAATATTAAAAACATTAGTTTATTTAAACCGCCTCCGACAGCTGATGACATTTGATGAAATCTGATGTCAGGAGGTTACCATTTATCTACAAACAACATTACATTTGTGTCAAACAAAAAAATATCGCTTATGGAAATCGTGAGTATTGAAGCCGGGACATTCAAAGAGATGGCAGCCGCATGGCATTCTTTGAAAAGTAAACTGGAAGAGTTACAAGATATTTGTTTGAGAAAAGAGACCGATGAATGGTTGGACAGCAAGAAAGTCTGTGAGGTACTCAGCATATCTTCCCGTTCCCTGCAACATCTGAGAAACAATGGTACACTGTCCTTCACCCGGATAGACAAAAAAATCTTTTATCGCAAACAGGATGTCATGTCATTACTAACAACCGTACAAAAGAAAAAATAGTCATGGGAGAAATCGTTACCAAAACACATAAAGAAGTCCTTCGGTTTTTCGATGAGATGAAGAAAATCTCAACGCTTGTTGATGCCTTGAAATCAAGCTATAGCCCTTCCCTGAATGGAGAACGTTTTCTAACAGACACAGAACTGTCGGAAATGCTCAAGTTGACCAAGCGCACATTATTAGAATACCGCAATTGTGGAAAAATTCCCTATTATCAAATCGGAGGAAAAATACTCTATAGGGAAAGCGATATTGAGAAACTGCTATCCGAAAATCGCAGGGAGATGTTTTAATACCATTCGAAATCTGTTTGAATAATGTTCAAACGATATTTTATAGGAAAAGGCCGCATTCAATCCGACAGAATGCGACCATTTTACTTCTATTTGAAAATCAACTTTGCAACCCCCTGCATATCTTCCATAATGTTTTTATCCAACACACGGGCATAGTGCTGGGTCATGCGCGTTGAGGAGTGTCCCAGCATCTTCGACACATTTTGTAAAGCAACGTTGTTCGCCAGCGTGACAGTCGTTCCGAAGGTATGTCTTGCAACATGCACGGTTAACCGCTTATTGATCCGGCACAGCGTGGCTATCTCCTTCAAATACTCATTCATCTTCTGATTGGACGGAACCGGCAGGCACGGACCGTCCGGATTGTCAGAATTCCACCCTTTGTATTTCTCAAGAATAGCAACAGCAGGAGCCAGCAACGGCACATTGCTTGTGCAAGTCTCCTTGGCCGCAGTGATTTTCACCCTGGACTTGTGTATCCACAATTGCCCCTTATTGTCGCGGTACAAATGGATAGGTAGCAGGGTACTCACATCAATATACGACATGCCGGTCAGACAACAGAAAAGAAAAAAATCCTTCACGTGCTCCAGTCGAGTTGTTGAAAAATCTTTCGATATAATCCGTTGTAACTCCTCTAAAGTCAAGAAAGTCGGGCAAGTTTCTTCCTTTCGGAACAGCCTCTTACGCTTTCCGGCAAGAGGATCGATGGTCAGCCATCCGTTATCCCGGGCTATTCCGATTATTTTCCTGAAACAGCTCATGTACTTGGTCAGCGTATTCTGGGACAGTTTTCGCACAATCCGTAGATGCATCTCAAAAGCATCAATAAACTCTCCATTCAGTTCATTGAAGGAAATATCCTCTTTTTTGTAGAATTCATTGATTACGGTCTGCAAGGAGTCATAACAATTACCATAGCGGGAAAGAGTGGACTTTTGATATTCCTTGCCGATTAATGCCGTCCAGTCCTCCATGTACTTCTTCATTGTGCCCAGCACCGTACGCCGTTCCTCCTTTGAAAATAATTTTACTAAAAGATGCTTGGGAGTTATCAAAGCCTCCCGACATACCAATTCCTTATGAATCTGATACAGACGAATGGTTAATGACTCAATGTAGCTGTTCAGTTCCACCGATGTCCGGTCCTTTCCCTTGCTGCAACCCTTGGTGTTATTCCATAATTTAATTGGAACAGAACGCTGGATTCGGATTTCATCCTGCTGCCCATTAACTGTCACACGAAGAAAAATCGGTGCCTCACCGTTTTTCAATAATTTGCTCTTGCGTATGAAGAACAAAACTTTCATCGATTCCTGTTTCATACCGCTCTTAATTTACGTTGTAAAATTAATAAGTAGGGAACAGACAAATCCTACGCAAAAACATGAAAATCAATGAAGTATAATGCACACCGGGGGCTTTTTATATGGCCTTTAAAAAAGCCCCTGAATTTGCACCTGACATACTTCATAGAAATACTACATTTTGCCTCGTCGTAAACAATAAAAAAGCCCCAATTCTGTTAAGAATCAGAGCTTTTCCTAATTTTGCTTTCTTGAGAAGCGGTGCGTACGGGACTC
>JAUUNK010000283.1 GCA_030844565.1 Bacteroides ovatus | reverse complement strand
GAAGAATGATAGACCGGTTTGTAGAGGTCGACCAGTTCGTACATGCCCCGCTCGTTGTCAATAGAGTCCCCCAGCTTGAAAGGGATAGGGGTATCCACAGAGAACTTCAATGTCACGTAGTCCTCTTTCATCAATAAGAATTTTCTTTTCGAGCCCTGGTTGACAGGGGTAGAAAAGCGGATGTTACCGGAATGGTCCTTGATATGTATCATAAGGCTCTGTTTTTGGGATTGGGTTCCACGAGTTTTAAAGAAAATTTGCCCAGTCCCCGCATAAACTGGCTAAACTGGCTGCACGACTGGTACATAGTGCGGTATACCACCCCCGGCTGATATTTGGTTTCAATATTCAGTACTCCCGTAGCAAGCTCTTCGCAGAAACTGCCGTATCTTTCAAAAAACTCTTTTTCGCTGCCCGCCACGAGATTTATTTGCAAAGTCAGGCTGCGGTCCTGCAAACGGGGATTAGCGTTAACCACTTGTTTGCCATGTTCCATACGGCTCTCGTTTTCTATAAAAGCCTTGTTTCCGGCGGGTGTCATCAGAGCGGACAGCGATGTGTCGTCCATACTGATTCCCCATACCTCGTAGGCATCTTTGCTGTTGATATACAATTCACCTTTCATAATAGTACTACTGTTTTATCTTTTTCTATTTCTACCGGACAATTCCCTACATTCACAAAGAGTATGACAACATAGTTGGATGCTTTTATCCTTGCCTTGGCGCCGTGCATCAACACCACTTTGTGTACCTTTGCCGGGTCGTCAAACACCAGTTCGGCAGAAGTGTCGCCCACCAGCCCGATGTTTTCATCGTTGGAGCGCGAGATGCTGCCCGCATCCACAAACACGCCATAGGGCGCCACATGCTTTTTCATGTCCTGAAACAGCTCCAACGAGGGAAAATTATTATTCTCGCAGAACTCCCTTCCTTGGGGGGAGAAGAATAGCCACACAAGGCTTTTCCAGTCCGTCACCCCACCCGATTTCTCACATGCCCCCAGTAAAGAGGCGGTTTTTACTATATCCTTTGCTGTTTTCATGATACTTATATTTTATAATCTTTGAGTATTATTACTGATGCTCTCCAGTTTACCTCCAAAGTCGACAAGCATTTTCTTTGTATATCCGGCGATGTCCTGAAGGTAGCTGTTGGAGCTAAGCGCCAGATTTCTCATGTCGGACAAAGTGGTGTTTCCGTCGACTACCGATGTGGACAGGGAACTCAGGTTTGCCACCACAAACGACATAGAGTTCTTTATCTCTTCGTTGGTAATCTGCATGGCAGTGAAACGGCCGTTCAGTTCCTCACCCGTCTCCTGTGACATTGCCGCAAAACCTTTGCCCGAAGAGTCCGACGAAGACTGCTGATCCCCATCCCCTTTCATGTACTCGTCCGCCCAGCCAAACTGGCGGTCGAGGTCGTTCATAATAGATTCAGCGTCCTTTTCTATCTGCTCGCGTTCCCAGGCGCTGATGATTCCGTCGGAGAAGAAACCAGCCAACTTTTGGCGCAAAGCTTCCATAGGCTTCGAGGAGGCGGCTTTTATCGCTGCGGTAATCATATTCTTAATCATGTTCTTCACCAGGTCTTTAGACGATTTCGCCTTCTCGTCTCCGGCGCTCCACGCATCGGCATAGGCTTGGGCAAAGTTTTCGATGGCGGACTTCAAGTCTTCCCCCATAATGGCATCGAGTTGCTTCTCCTTATTCTGTTCAATCAACTTGTTGATGTCTTCTATCTGGTTCTCCCACTCCTTGATGCGCCCCCAGTCAGTTTTCTTCTTACTCTTTTCTTCCGCAATCTGGTTCTGGATAAGCACTTTCTGTTGCTCGAGCAATGTATTCTGCTCGTCGATCAGTTGGGCGGCATCCGAAGAGAAGGCTGTATCCAGCGAATCGCCCAAGTTGTCATAAGACCTGTCAAGAACCTCTATCTGCTCCTGGATTTTCTTAATTTTCTTTTCGTGCTTGGCATCATGGATTTTGGCGATAGAAGAGCCCAGTGAAGATACCAAGCCGATGGCAGCGCCGGCGGCAGCGCCCCAGGGACCAAAGAGGGCATTACCCGCCTGAGCACCGGACATTGCAGCATTGGCTGCATCCATTGCTACATTTATTCCTTCTGCAATACCGCTCAATGTGTCATTTCCAAAAGCATCTCCAAGCTGAGACAAACATCCCGAGAGGAATTGGGCACCCTGCATTACCTCATCCATTGCCCCCTTAATTTGAGACAAGGCTTCCGTGGTCTTTGTAGGATCAGATCCGGCTTTGAAAAGTTTGCCAAAGCCATCTGCCATCCTACCTAGAGCAGTATCGCAAGTATTTGCCTGTTCCTTCATGCCTTGAATAGCGTCTTCGGCCTTTTTCACCTGTTGGGGATTTCCTAAAGCTTTAAAATTCTCTTCACTGGTGATGCCGTATTTAGCTCCTGTCTCGGGATCCCATTTCCCTTGCTTGATAAAATCCAATGCTTTTTGTGCTTCTTCAATGATAAGCTTCATATCTTTGACAGAACGGTCTTTCGCGCCAGAGAATACTTTAGCAAATATGGACGAAGTTTCGGCTGCTTTTATTTCCAGATCGGTAAGAGCCTTTTCCGTTTCTTTGTCGATTGCTTGTTGCTCCCACTTATCCTTACCTTTTTTCTTGCTTTCGCCAAGGTCAATAATGGCTTGACGCTTTTCCATCAATGTACCATACTCTTTGAGGTACTCATTCATAGACTCTATTTCGGCAGCTTCGTAAGCTTTGCGCTCTTTAGCCTGGCGGGCGAGTGCTACTTTATACTTCTCATCAAACTGCTTCTGCTCTGTATCAGATAGCTCTATCGAAGACCCATCGAAATCTCCTTTTTTATAATTAGGATTCTTTTCAAACTTCAAGTTCTCCTCAGCATTGAAAACAGCCTCCGCTTGTTCCTTCTTTTTTCGAAGCTGTTCTTCTTTTTCTCTATCAATAGCTTCTAATTCTCTCTCATGATTAAACTCCATTTGAGCTAAAACTTTATCCCTACCTTCATCCATCGCATCAATCTGCGCTTGCTCTATTTTATTCCATTGGTCCTCCACAGATCGAGCGAGTTCATCAGCCTGTTTTGCAATAAGGTCCTTTAGACGTTTTTGCTGTTCACGAATTTTTTCTGTATTGTCTTGGGTGTTTCCTCCCAAAGCCTTGTAAGCCTGTTCTTGCGCAATCATATCCTCTTTTAGCTTTTGAAGGTCCTTAGTTTTGGTTTCGGGACTTGCCAAAGCTTTTTGATACTTCTCTTTAGCTTTTATCCATATTGTTCTTGCACTAGTTAAATCCTGTCTATAAGTAGTGCTCTGAGTCTGTTGTTTTTCAAGACTCACAACTTTGGAACGAGCTTCTTTTACAGCTCTATCCGCGGATTCATATTCAAGTTGTAAACGCAATGGAATAATATACCAAGGATCATTCTCACACTTAGCACGTTCTGCTATCATTAAAGTATTGAGCTTATTATATTCTTCCTCAATCTCTTCCAAATTATTCTTTGCAAGTTCTATACGCACCTCAAGAGGCTTACTATTTTCCTCTGCTTCTTTTTTTGCCCGGATATATTTCTCAAGTAGTTTCCTATAACGTATTAACTGTTCTTCTGTTTGCTCAATAGCTTTACTGTTATCTATAAGCATAGTATCTTCCCCCCATCCCACGGTTTTACCGTCTTCTTCTTTCAAACGGTGTAATGCTTCAGTCAATATATTTACTTGAGATACAATATTGTCATAATTCATCTTATCACGTTCTTCATTAGAGATACGCTGTGCCTCCTTTAAATCCAGCGTTGCTATTTCTTCACGACTATATGCCTCTGTCAAAGCAGGAGACCATTGCTTCAACTCCTCGTAAGCATTGATTTTAGCATATTCAGTTTCCGTTTCATCCTGGATAATGCGAATAAGACTTTCTGTTTTTTGTTTCCGCTGCTCTTGCTGTTTATTAAATTTATCCTGCTCTTCATTAAATTTCTTTTGTGCCTTTTCAGCAGCCGTAGTGCGTTCGGACAAGTTCCACATGGCAAGCCCCAAGCCTATGATAGCAGTGGCAGCAAGCACAAAAGGATTGAGATTCATAGATGCAGTGAGTGCTACGAAAGCTTTCTTCAATTTGCCCATCACCAATCCTAGCTCCAATTGAGTAGTTGCCAAGCTCTGAGTAAAAACTATATTTGCTATGCAGGCTGCTTTATAAACTCCATAAGTCTCAATGAGAGTAAGCAAAATCTTTCCGATTGTTTCATAATGCTCTATTAAATAGGTAATTCCCTGAACGGTGCTGCTAATCACGCTTTCCTGGGACTCCCCAATGCCATTCAACATCATCTCCCAAGCGTCTTGAAGATTATTGATTTCTCCGGCAATCGTCTGGGACTGTTCCGCCATAGAGCCATAAAATTGCCCTCCTTGATTCGTCAAGTTCTCAATAACTTTTTGCACTTCCGGAAATCCCACCTCCCCGGCAGATACCATTTCATTTACTCTTTCCGTGCTTACTCCCAACACGTCGGCAAGTCCTTGAAGCATAGGAATGCCGGAAGTTGAAAAGTTTGTAAGGTCTTCTGTATAAAGACTGCCTTGAGACATCACATTTCCATAAAGAGAAGTGATCTGCTCCAAGGGAAGCCCTACGCCCGAGGCTATTTCTCCCAAACGAAGTAAAGTATCATTTACTTCTTCCGAGGCCACGCCGTACCCTACTAAGAGTTCCGCCCCTTTGGATAATTCGGTTAAACTAAACGGAGTTTCCGCGGCTGTTCTCATCATTTGAGACATCAGTTCGTCAGCCTTTTCTTTGCTTTGCAACACTGTCTTAAAAGAGAGTTCCAACTGCTGGTACTCACTACGTACACGAACAACATCACTCACAAATTTCTTCAAAGCGTCGGTACCTCCTATTGCTGCAAAAGCTTTTTTCATTACTTTTCCAAATTTACTACCGGCATCACTTGCCTTTTCCGATTCATTGGCTATTTGATAAATAGCAATACGCACTTGCTCAGCTGTTTTAATGAATATTTCATTATTACCTTCAATGTTAAAATTTAAATCTCCCATATCATTAACTTTCTAATTTTTATTAGCCAAAGCTAGGGGAAACTTCACTAATCATAAAAAAAGAAGCTTTTCCATTAGTGACATAAAGGGATAAGTCATTATTTAACAGAGAATGAGAGAAATTTAAAGGAGAAATATGCTTTTATTATCACTTTTACTACCCTACTACCATAAAATTAAAGAATATCTTAGTACTTTTGCCAAGGGAATAATTAAAGTGGAATTTATAAGCGTAAATAAACCATTATTAATCATTACTAAAGAACAAAACTAAAAATTTATATAACCATGAGAAAAGCATTACTATTGCTTGCAACTACATTATTTATAGCCAGTTGCAATACCAAACCGAAAGAATCACAAACAGAATCTCCACAAGTTAAAGCTCCTACAGCAGCAGAAATAAAAAATCAACAAACTCAAGATTCATTAAAACAAGTAAGAATCGATTCTTTGGAATTGATAGCATGGGGAGACGTTAAATTTGGAATGAGTATGAAGGAGGTATTAGCAACCAAGACCTTCAAAAGGGGAGACAGATACGGCAATAGCGTAGCAGCTAGTGATCAACAAATTAGCATGCTTAAAAGAATATTTGGGCTAGAAGAATTATCAGATTTATGGGCTTACCTAGAAAACAAGCAATTAACCAAGATTGAGCTGAGATCATTTTACCTTACAGCTAATAACTTTAAGGGGTTAATAGAGGATTGCAATATATTTATTAAAAATTTTACAGAAAAGTATGGGGCGCCTATTTTCAAAAAGGATAAAGTGAATATTTCAGAGTTTAATTCAGGAGAAGAATTTAAATATGCAGAATTCACCATCGGGGATAAAAGTATCATCGTATCATTAGGAGAATTTAATTTGCAAGTAAAATACTACTATAAAATATATATAAAGAACAGCAAATTCCCCACAAAGAAAAAGAGTATAACAGAAAAAGAAAGAAACGAAATACGGCAAC
>JAUUNK010000282.1 GCA_030844565.1 Bacteroides ovatus | reverse complement strand
CTGCCAGTCGGCGGAGAAATGATTGACGTAATCGAGCCAGCCGTATTCGCCGCTCTGCATCTTCCCGACAAGTACCTCTTCGGGATAATATTCGTTTTGTGCCATAATCTACGGATTGATTGTTTTTACTTGTGGAGGGCTGCCGCACGGTTGCGCTCGCCGCTCTTCTTCTGTTCGTTCCACAGCTCTTCGGTGTAGTCTTCCTCCGAAACGTAGTCAAGGTTACCGTCATCGTCCATGACCCAGCAGCCGTAGCACCCGAAGGTGTATTTGTCCCACTCTCGCTTGGGTTGGTTGCGCCATTGCTGCGCGTCGCCCGAACAGATGCGGATGCCGGTCTTGGCATGAAGGTCGATGCCCACTGTGGCAGGCTCGCCGCCCACGACTACCGTCAGCGGCTCGCCGTGCTGCATCCCGTTTACCTCCACCGTACCGAGGCGCATGACCTCGGCCAGCACTTTCAGGTTGCGTGCGATGATGGGCGTGGGGACATACATCACCTGTTTCGTCTCGGCGTCAATCTGTACGAAAGCCTTGCTGCTCCGTCCGTCCGACATTTCCACATCGGCGACAATCGCCTTGCCGTCGAGCAACTGTTTCTGCTGTGCTTCGTCATACCGCTCCAGTGGAGAGGATTTCAGTGCCGGATAGAACACCACATCCACCTGACCGTCGTCCATGCGGATAAAGGCAAAGCGGCTGCGGCTCTCGATTTGCCCGCCATGCTCGTCAGTGACACGCACGGGAAGCACGGGAGAATGCCGGCCGTTGCAGATGTCTTCCAACACACGCATCGGCAAGTCCTCGATCATTTCCCTTGTAAGACCGAATCGTTCCAGTGTCGAAAAGGGTAATTCATCAAATTCAATCTGAACTTTTTTCATACTATATTCATATTATAAAATTGTACTATACAAAGATAGAGACATCTTATTATAACGGACAAAAATACAGCTATATAAATGGTTGTAATATGCTGTTTTTATCTTCATTAGTACAATTATCTAATCAAAATCGTACTAATAGACGCAAAATATCAAACCAATACAAGAAATGACGGTAGTTTGTTTCCGACATGAAAATTCCCGTTATAACTTTGCCGAATGAGAAAAATTCTACTGATAGCAATATCGGGTATTTCATTCTGCACGATGCCCGTTCAGGCGCAGTTCAACACGATTGCCAAGACACCAGAAAGATACAAGGTAGAAGCCTTGCAGGAGGGTATGAAAAAGCCGGAGCCGACACCCGAAAGCATGGCTCCTGCACAGGAGACTTCGACAAAACCTGCCGATGAAAGTAAGAAGTTGTGGATTGACCGTTATCTCAGTGTGTCTTATCCATTGCAGCGCATCAGAATTACATCGCCATACGGCTACCGGAAAGACCCGTTTACCGGGAAGAGGAAGTTTCACGGGGGTATCGACCTGCACGCACGGGGCGAGCAGGTCTTGGCCATGATGGAGGGGGTGGTCGTCAAAGTGGGACAAGACAAGACGTCCGGCAAGTATGTGACACTGCGGCACGGAAATTACACCGTCAGCTATTGCCACCTTTCACGGGTGCTGGCCGCCAAGGGTACGGTAGTCCGTCCCCGCGATGCCGTCGGTATTACCGGCTCGACCGGACGAAGTACAGGCGAGCACTTGCACGTCACCTGCAAGCTAAATGGCAAGAATATCAATCCCTCGGTTCTCTTCGATTACATCAAATCCATGCAGCAGGAGTGTGTGTCGGCATTAGCTGGACTGTTATAGGGCTGTTAAGCCAACACCTCATCCAGGTGACTGTAATTCAGAAGTTTGATTTCTCCAGCAGTATTTTCGAGTGTACCCGCATAGGCCACCGCCTTACCCAGTATGGTTTCTTTGACCCAGCCGTCCATTTGTTTCAACGCCTTCTCGAAGTCCGCATGGTAGGTCATCGCCGACTTGATTTCAATACCGTATAGCCCCGAATGTTTTTTCAACAGCAAATCGACCTCGTTCTGGTTCGAATCCCTGTAAAAATAGAGGTTGCTTTCCTTGCCTTGGTTATACCGCCGCTTCAAGGCTTCCGTTACGATGAAGTTCTCGAACAACACCCCACGCATCTTGTCCCGTGCAAGCTGTTCCGGCGATTCGATGCCGAGCAGGTGACAGGCAAGCCCTGTATCCGTAAAATAGAGCTTGGGAGTTTTAGTCAGCCGTTTGCGTGTGTTCTCGAAATAGGGAGGTAGCAGGAAAACAATATAAGATGCCTGTAAGACGGACAGCCATGCCGTAACGGTATGTGAACTGACACCGATTTCGTTGGCCAGTTCAGAGGCTTTGAACAGCGATCCGATACGTCCGGCGCAAAGCCTGATGAATGTGTGGAACTGCATCATGTCCTTGATTTGTAGCAGGTCGCGCACGTCCTTGTCCAGATAGGTTTTCATGTACGCCGGATAAAGAAATTTGGGTATGTTACGGCCCGAATAAATGGCAGGGTAAAACCCGTTAAACAGCAGGTTGTCAAGAGGCGTATCGGTGATCTGCTCCCGTATTTCGGAGTATGACAGGGGGAGCAACTCGAAAACGGCGGTACGTCCTGCCAAAGACTGTGTAACCTTTTTCAGCATGGCAAACTGCGAACTGCCCGAAAGGATAAACCGCCGGTCGGCATCATTGTCCACCATACCCTGAATATACGACAGCAGGTTCGGAGCGTTGTGTACCTCGTCAAGAATCATGCCCTCCGTGTGCTGGTTCAGAAAAGCGACCGGGTCGTTTTCGGCGAAACTCCGGACATCAAGATTTTCCAACGAGTAATACGGTAGGTATGAGAACAAGTTGCGGAGCAGCGTCGTCTTTCCGGACTGGCGCGGTCCTGTTACCGTAATGACTGAAAAATAGCGGTAAGCCTCTTCTATCACGGCGGATAGCTCCCTGTGGATATATTTTGCCTCCATACTGTTTATGCAATTTTGAAATACAACTGCAAAATTACATAAAATACGATACACCGCAAATTTTTCAGGGTATTTTCTCACATCCCAAGCCGTTTTTTCTATCATATACGACTCTTCTTTTTTACAAAATCCTTGCTTTTACCGGCAGGTCATTCTTTACTCTTTTCGTCGGCGAATGTAGGACGAAGCGCATAATCGCCAAGCCGCATTGCATTCGGATGACGAAAACAGACTGTTACACGGTCGGTTTTCTATCCGGGTTTGGCTTATGATGCCACAGCTTCATCCTCTGGCTGCCTCAAAAAGCTGAAAACAAACCTGCACGGCAAACGAAAGCAGGGAAAAAGAAAAATCAGCATGATAGTTCAACCAATTAAAAGTAAACAAGTATGGTAGAAGAAATTAGACAAGACGACAAAGTGATATTATCGAGCGAAGACGGTTTTTCCGTCCCTATGATTTTCAACAACCTTTGTGGAAAGAATTTCATTGGCAAAGAATACAAGGACTATATCAGGCATATAGCCTTTGAGGAAATGGGACTTAAGCCGGGCATCGTGTCCCATTATCGGGACGGTGTTCTATATAAGAACGGCACAATCCCGGAACTTTGAACAGGTAAACCAAAATAGGAACAGCAAAAATCAAAATTTATACAAATATGGAAACAACAACTATTCATCCGGCAGAAGCCTATCTCCGAAACGAGCAGAATTCCACCTCTTTATATGTAAGGATTGCAGGACAACGTAGGCGATTATTCATCAACCGCAATGAAAACGTCATCGGCATTATTGCGCCAAGAAAACGAAAAAGCGGGTACATCTTCACGGATTGGGCAAGCATTGAGAAGATATACTATCCGTCATCCTCTCCCGAAGATGCAGCGGACATAGGAAAGAAACAGGTCTTGAAATACCAGAAACTTGCCCGACTTGCCACGCATACGAATGATTGGCTTCGCAAAATCGCTAATGCCGATTTGGATAAATCCCTCTACGAGAACCGCATCACGACCGGCACACGCATCGACGGCAAGTGTATCGGACTTGCCACCATCGAGAAGTATTGCAGCAGTTGGGATATGGCTCGTTTCAGAACGGCACTGAAGCAAGGCGAAAAGTTTTCCACCGGACGCTTCGACTTTTGTGGCTATGACGGTACGTTATGGTGTGAGCCACGCGAAAATGGAGATATGGCGGCTGGATTCAGCAAAGAATACAGGAATTGTGGCAACGGCTACTATTATCTGCTTATCAACGATGAATACATGATAGGCTATGACATAGACTGAGTTATATGCAAGACCGTATCGGGCAAAGTCTCGGTACGGTTTGTTGTTCCGATCGACCAACGGCCTTTTATAAAATTCCTTTCTCCCTCATATTGCCTTACATCCTGCGGCCAGTTTGCTTCAAGCAGCCTCACGCATTTTGTGTAACACGTTACATAAAGTGCGTGAAGCCCCTTTTTGCAAAAGGACGGACACGGACAGACTTGGCATTACAGGGGGCGGGATAAATCCTGCCCTCTGTAGTCCCAAGACAGTCCATCGGAAAGTCCGTCCCGGCTGGCCGCCTCACTCTTTTATTCATAAATCTTTCCTTTTCTAACGGATTCCCATTAAACCCAAGTCCGCTGCCGTGCGACCTACGGAACAGAATTTTCCGCAAAGGTAACCGGCGGCTCCAATCCTGCCAATGCCGGCATACTGCCGCAAATGACACGTAAAAATCTTCCTCTCCGCTGTCGAGCGTATTTTTCCGGATCAGCCTTGTCCGATTGTTCCCCGCCACCTTCTGAAAGCAGAAAAATCTTCCCGGCGGTCGCAAACAGACCGAACAAAGGGAAATAGTAATCTTGATTCATGAGTATTACAAAAACAATAATAAGTATGGAAATATTAAAAATAGTAATTCCCAAGTGGAATATAGCGGAAATTACTGGCTATGACCCGATGACAACCTTTTGGCAGGACTTCTCTATGGCAGACAAGTTCGGGAATGAAGCCATAGCTGACACATACAGAAAGGTTAAGGCAGAATGGAAAGATAACTACAAGCATTGGACAGAGCTGTGCCTTGTACTTAATCACAAAATTTGGCAATGGCACGAGCGGGACAACCAGAAAGCCACGCTCTATGACCGCCGAATGGCCAGACGAGCTGCAGGAGTATTACTTTCAAATAACGGATTAAAGCAATCGGTAGGACGGTGTGAAGTCTCCCCACTATAAACTCAAAACTATGACCGCTCAAGAAAAGATACAAAAAGTAACGGAAATATCCCAAAGCAAAGGCTGGAGTATAAGTGTGGATGACAAAAATAAATCAAATATTCAGTTCGACTTCCAACGCTATACCAACTATGGGCAGGATTTTAATTTCAGTGCCGAAATGAAATGTGAGGACATTGATACCCTCATTGCTGACATGGAACAATATTTCGAGGGTTTTGACCCGGATTACGAAGCCTATCTATGGATTGGAAATGATGGGCACGGTAAAAATGGCGCACCTTACCACATCAAGGACATTGTATCGGATATGGAGGAAGCGGAAAAACAAATACACGACTTGTTGGAAGCACTTGAGACAGAATTTATCTAATGCGCATGATGATGATTTATAAGACTAATTCCAAAATGAGCTTATTTTGCTGTTATACAACAAATACTAAATGTAGTATATACTAAGGTTAGTAAAGTAGGATATTAGGAAATATCCCATCAGAAATGATAGAATGCACTACATTTAGTCAATCAGTATTTTAGTATAGTAGTAGATGCTATAATACTAAAATATACAAAAGTAGTAAAATAGTATACACTAATAATAGTAAATACTAAAAATAGTATTATCTTTGTATCAGATATAAAGACACGAAATTATGACAAAAATAATCGCAGTTTTGAACCACAAGGGCGGTGTCGGAAAGACAACTACCACCATCAATCTTGCTGCCGCATTGCAGCAGAAGAAAAAGCGTGTACTGCTCATCGACATGGACGGTCAGGCAAACCTCACGGAATCCTGCGGTCTCTCCATCGAAGAGGAACGGACGGTGTACGGAGCGATGAAAGGCGAATATACCTTACCGGTATTCGAGTTGGAAAACGGTCTTTCCGTTGTACCGTCCTGCCTCGATTTGTCGGCGACA
>JAUUNK010000025.1 GCA_030844565.1 Bacteroides ovatus | reverse complement strand
CGTTAGTGAAGCTTGCTTCGTTAGTAACTTCTGATTCTTCTACGCCTAATTTATCGACGATAATCGCTTTCACTCTTGATGCAATTTCAGACATAACTTTAAGTTTTTAATTAATAATTTGTTTTATTTCTTTAATTTTGCGGTGCAAAGGAAGAAATATTTATCGTTCTGCGCAAATATTTGACTAAATAAATGCAGCCTTTTGCACATTTTTCACTGTTTTGTGCATAGAATCTATGAATTATGGATAGAAACATCGCAATTTTCGCTTCCGGTTCCGGCACCAATGCCGAGAACATCATCCGCTATTTTGCGGAGAAAGGGTCCGTGAAGGTCTCCTTAGTGCTTTCCAACAAGAGTGACGCTTACGTTTTGGAGCGTGCCAAGCACCTCGGAGTGCCTTATGGCGTATTTCCCAAAGGAGATTGGACGGAAGGTAGCAAGATATTAGCTGCCCTGAAAGAACACCAAATCGAATTCATTGTGCTTGCCGGATTCTTGCTGAAGGTGCCCGACTCCATTCTGCACGCTTATCCTTCTAAGATTATCAACATACACCCGGCACTACTCCCTAAGTTCGGTGGAAAGGGGATGTATGGCGAGCGTGTGCACGAAGCAGTGGTGGCGGCAGGAGAAAAAGAAAGTGGCATCACTATACATTATATTAATGAGCACTACGATGAAGGAGACACCATCTTCCAGGCAACTTGCCCTGTTCTTGCCGAAGACAGTCCCGAAGAGGTGGCAAAGAAAGTGCATGCGCTCGAGTATAAGTACTTTCCTTTAATAATAGAAAAGGTGGTGACCGCTTCTAAGTGATTTTTAACTTCTAACAGAAAAAATATGAAAAAGAAAACAATTGTGGCACGTGCAAAAGTGCTCGCAGGCAAAGAACAAGAATTTATCAAAGTTGCCCTGCCTTTAATCGAGGGAACCCGAGCCGAAGAAGGCAATCTGAGTTACAACCTCTATCAAAATCCCTCCGACCCGACTTCGTTCCTCTTCTATGAGGAATATAAAGACGACAAGGCTATGGAGATTCATGCAGCCTCAGCACATTTCCAGGCTTTCGGTGAAGCTATCGAAGGAATGCTGGAATCGGAATTGCTAATCGAATCGTTCTAACGCGAAGCAGAATAAAACGACTCTCACTCTTAGTAATGACATTCTTTATTTGCTTTGTGAACCATTGCTCTCCAACTCTAACATCAAAAGAGACTTTTATAAAGCCAAAGTAATAGAAGTATTAGGAAATTATAGCTGTACTGAAAGAAAAATTCCAGGAAAGTTGTTATATATGTAAACCTTCGCTATATTTGTATCATGAATAACGAAAGACAAATATTATACTATAAGAACTACTTCATAGATTTCTTCATGTCTTTAGATAATGGAGCGCAAAAGAAAGTAGGTTATGTTCTTGATATGTTAAAAACCCAAGAACGGTTAAATGCGAATTTCGTTAAGTCAATCCGCGAAGGGCTTTATGAATTACGAGCAAGCCATAACGGTAACATTTATCGCGCGTTTTTTATTTTTGATGAAAGCAATATAATTATGCTATTCAATGGTTTTCAGAAAAAGTCCCAGAAAACGCCAGATAGTGAGATAGAAAAAGCTTTAAAAATTAAAAATGAATATTATGCAAACAAACTCTAACATTGGAAGTATGGATGCTGTATTAGATAAACTATACGGCAAAGTAGGCTCTCCCGAAAGAGAGGAATTTCGTAAAGAGGCATACTCTTACTGTGTAGGTCAGTTGATTTGTGATGCACGGAAACAGGAGAAAATGACGCAAGCTGAATTAGCAGAAAAAGTTGGCACTAATAAATCTTATATATCAAGGATAGAAAAAGGAGTTATTGAGCCGGGAATCGGACTTTTCTTCCGTATTATTGATGCACTTGGTTTAAAAGTTGAAATTGTCAAGCCATTGTTATAAGAGTTATTAGCCGGAGCAATTCACTCCGGCTAATTAATTTACCCTTTATTTAAACTTCATTTCAAATCCTATTTTAACTGCCTATATTCCCTTGGTAGAAAGTGGCAACTTGCCGTCTCCACTTCTCTATTGCTTTTAATTGAATCAATTCCGATGTAATAGACTGTTGTAAAAAGCGGTTGGCATCCGTCATAGATGAAACCGGGTATATATAGAATCTCTTTTAGAAGATATTTTAAGTCGAATAAAGAGAAAGAAAAATCATTGTAATTCAATATTACTAAGTAACGGTTTCTTTACCAGCTTTCCCAATCAAACCGAAGATAATTATTGAAGAAACTATCCGTTCGTTTATTATAAACTGTGATGGAGTTTATTATAAACTGTGTTCCCGTTTATAATAAACTCCACTAGTTGTTTTAAAAGGCATTTTTCCCTTTTTCACAACAAAAAAGGCTGCAAACCTCATAAAGGTAGCAGCCTTATACCTGTCTCCAGGCTAGTGATAAGTTCTTTCTAGCAAGAATTTCTCAAGTATTTTGTTATCATATTATACTTAAAAGAAGGTTTATATCCAGAGGCATCGAGTACGCCTATGCAGATTATATTTCCGCAGCAAGATATAACGCCAAGCGTAGCCAAAGATAAGAGTCTCTTC
The DNA here is from genome assembly GCA_030844565.1 of Bacteroides ovatus. GTDB lineage: Bacteria > Bacteroidota > Bacteroidia > Bacteroidales > Bacteroidaceae > Bacteroides > Bacteroides ovatus_A. The sequence goes on along the minus strand of JAUUNK010000025.1, from coordinate 36,682 downwards.
ATTCGTATTGAGCTTTGATTTACATTAGTCTGATTATTCGCGATTACAAATATACAAAATAAAAAGAGCTTTGTCAAGTGCCGGAGAAATTTTCTCCTCCCCCTAGACGAGACATATCTCATAGGCAGACTCTTCGCGCCTCAAAGGATAGTTGTTTCTGAGCGATTCGAAGAGAAGAGGCTCTGCCTTCAATCGGGCGCTATCGTCCAAAGGATTATAGATTTTGAGAAGCGCTTCTTCCCTACTCTTTGCTTGAACAACCGGCTCGGCGGGAGGGGGGGGAGTAATCCGGTAATCGACCTTTTTATCAAAGAAACGGCAGAGGGCTTCCAAAGACATGCGGGTAGCGTTTGCTTTCCCGTCTGCCGAGTAACCGGCAATATGAGAAGTACCGATAAGCACCTTTTCCAATAATTCCCGGTTAATATCCGGTTCATTCTCCCATACATCAATGATGGCTTCGGAAATAGTCTCTTCGCGGAAAGCATTCAGCAAAGCCTGGGTTTCTATCACTTCCCCACGGGAAGTATTGATAATAACCGGGCGACGGGAAAGCGAATGAAAAAAGGCTTTGTCTGCCAGATGGTAGGTTTTGTATTTGCCTTCCTTATGCAAAGGTACATGGAAAGTGATGACGTCGCATTCCTTTGCCAGAGTCTCCAGGGAGGTGAAAGCAGCAGCGCCTTCGGCCTCCTCGCGCGGAAGGTCGTTCAAGAGCACGCGCATACCAAGATTGCGTGCCACGACGGCTATTCTCTTTCCTACATTCCCCACTCCTACAATCCCCATCGTCATCTGGGATAAATCTCTGCCACGCAACGTTTTCAATATTAAAAGCGCAGATTGGATATACTGGGCTACGGAGTCGGCATTGCATCCGGGAGCATTGACCCAAGTGATGCCTGCCTCGCGGCAATAGTCAACATCGATATGGTCATACCCAATGGTAGCAGTAGCTATAAACTTCACCCGGCTGTCTTCCAGCAGTTCACGGTTGCATCGGGTACGGGTGCGGACAATGAGGGCATCGGCCTCGCGCACCAACTCGGGAGTGAACTCTCTCCCCGGACAATACACTACTTCATCAGCAATTTTTTCAGCCGCTCTCTCTATATAAGGGATAGCCTTGTCTATAACAATTTTCATTACAATTGGGATTTATATCCTGCAAAGGTAGAAAATAAAAAAGTAAGAAACGGTTGCGGGTCTAAAAATTATTGCATAGCTTTGCCTTATTGAACACTTATAAGTTAGTTTAGATTATGACATTTAGTAACCTATGCAACAACATCTTCTGGGAATCAACCACTGATTATCATAAAACAGACAGTGTGAATGCGCCGATGAACAATCCTTACGAGTTGAAATCAATCGAGTATTATTTATACCTGAAAAACTGGATTGATGCGGTACAATGGCACTTTGAGGACATCATCCGCGACCCGCAGATTAATCCCCAAGAGGCACTGACCCTGAAACGGAGAATCGACAAGTCCAATCAAGACCGCACGGACCTGGTGGAACTCATCGATAGCTATTTCCTGGAGAAATATAAAGAAGTGACGCCACAGGAAGATGCCACAATCAACACCGAAAGCCCCGCCTGGGCAGTGGATCGCCTTTCTATATTGGCTTTGAAAATATATCACATGCAGCAGGAAGTGGAACGTACCGACACAACTGCCGAACACCATGCCCAATGTCAGGCAAAACTAAATATTCTCCTTGAACAGAAGAAAGACCTTTCCACTGCTATCGACCAACTCTTGGATGACATCCAAGCGGGAAAGAAATACATGAAAGTATATAAACAGATGAAGATGTATAACGACCCGGCGTTGAATCCGGTGCTTTATGCAAAGAAATAACTAATGGCGCGTATTCTGGTAATTCGTTTTTCGGCATTAGGCGATATTGCTATGACTATTCCGGTGGTACATTCTTTAGCGTTGCAATATCCGCAGCACGAGATTACCGTGTTGAGCCGTGCCGTGCTGCAACCTCTTTTCGAGAACTTGCCTTCCAACGTTAGCTTCATCGGTGCCGACCTGACAGGACGGCACAAAGGAATTATAGGTCTAAACTCTTTGTATAAAGAATTAAAGTCCAAGCACTTCGATTACGTAGCCGACCTGCACAACGTTCTGCGTTCCCAGTTCCTCTGCCTGCGGTTTCGTCTGGCAGGCGCTTCGGTAGCTGCCATCTGCAAGGGACGTGCGGGAAAGAAGAAGCTGGTGCGCCGCCGCAACAAAGTCCTGGAAAATCAAAAGAGCTCTTTCCGCCGCTATGCCGACACACTGGAAGCACTCGGACTCCCGGTATTGCTGAATTTTTCTTCTATATATAATGAAGGGAAAGGCGATTTCTCGCAAATAGAGCCGGTAACCGGTCCGAAAGAAAAACAGAAATGGATAGGCATCGCCCCCTTTGCCAAGCACCACGGCAAAATCTACCCCCTTGAACTTATGGAACAGGTGGTGGCGCATTTTGCCGCCCGCCCCGATGTGAAGGTTTTCTTGTTTGGAGGTGGTAAAGAGGAACAGGAGGTATTCGACAACTGGGTAGCGAGCTACCCTTCCATCGTTTCTATGATTGGCAAACTGAATATGCGCACCGAACTGAACCTGATGAGCCATCTGGATGTAATGCTCTCGATGGACTCTGCCAATATGCATTTGGCCTCGCTGGTCAATGTGCCTGTTATCTCTATCTGGGGAGCCACCCATCCCTATGCCGGATTCATGGGATGGAAACAGTTGCCGGTGAACACAGTGCAACTCGACTTGCCATGCCGACCGTGCTCGGTGTTCGGACAGAAGGCTTGCTGGAGGGGGGATTATGCGTGTTTAAGGAAGATTGAACCGGGACGGGTGATAGAGAAGATTGAGGGGGTGATTGGGTGATAAATATAAAAACAATAAATTCTATAAACATTTAAATCCTTTTACTATGAAGTACTTATTTTTATTTTTTACGATTTCAGCCTTATTTTCATGCACAGAGGAAGACTTGAAAATAGATAAGAAAGAAGAATTAGGCTTGTCTGAACCCAAAGTTATTTTCCAAAGTTCTCAAGAATTTTATGAAACGTATACTTCCTTATTGAATAAGCCATACGAAGATTTATTAGAATGGAGTAATGAAAAAGGAATAAACTCGGCATTAATGAACATTAATTTGTGCAATGATAAAGAAATGTGTTATATGCCTCGGGCATTCCAAGCTCTATTTAACAAGAATCTGGAAATTCAAATTCAAGACTCCATTCTTCAATACCAACAGGGAGACTTGTATATTACCTGCATAAATAAAATTCAACTAGATAGCCCTGTATGGTATGGAAGTGCTGTTTGTGACAGCATAAGCGATGAAGATCCTATTACAACGAGAATGCATTATGATGTTACTTTTGATCATAAAGCAAAATCTCGGCAACATGAATTCCGAGATGCCAATATCAGTAGTTATCATTATAAGTATGTGCATCAATTAAAAAGTACTACAGTAAGACTGGCAGGAGTTTCAGGAGTTTATCGAACATTAATATTAGATTTAAAATTAGAATATAGAAAAACTGGTGGATGGAAAGTTGCCGGTAGACCACGGGATATTGTATTGAACTTTAACTATTCAGCTAAAACTAATTCGTATAATCAAAGTGGACCTGTTCAGCGCACATTAAATGGAGTTGAAAAAAATTACGAATTTTCATTAGCTTCTTGGTTGCAACCATTAGGAGTTACCCCCCAATCTATGATATGGGATGTTAACCTAAACGGCACTATAACCCAAACAATGACTGGTTATCCTAATACAAAATGGATTGATTCTTATAATTGATTTAATTTACTTTTTTCCTAACAAAGCATTTAAAGGAAATAATATCTACAAGAAGAAATAGCTGAAAAAGAAATTATTTGCACAGCTATAAAAACATAAAGAAATGAAGTATAAAATACTGAATCTAACACAGTAGAAAATAAAATCATTAATACTCATAACCGAAAGGTAAGAGATACATCTCTTGGGATATAGAAATAAAGCGTGCGAATGAAGCAGTAAATAGCTGCTGATTCGCACCTATTATAGTAGAAAGTAATTCGTTTGGCAATTGACAAATAATTATTACCTTTGCGGTATAAAAAAAGAAGTTGCTTCCGTTCGAACTACAAGAACTCAAGAAAATACAGCATAACGTAGCGGGAGCCTCAGTAGTAAATATTTACAGATTATTTTTTTTGTATCTCTAAAAATTATGAATTATGAATATATTAGTAACATATAAGGCGGTTGATATAGCAACTTATAAAATGTTGAAAGGATTATCCGAAGACCCCTCTTTTCATGTTTATATCGCCGTTCACTCTGAAAGTGAAAAAAAGAAAGCAGAAGAAAACAATTGTATCCCTTTACCAATCCCAGCTATTACTTCTAAATTTTCTTGGAAAGTGATTCAGGCACTACGTAAACACATCAAGCAGAATCACATTGATGTGATTTTCTCTCCTAGTAGCGCCGGACTCTCTAATGCTTTATTCGCGTCCTTAGGAACTAAAGCAAAAAATATAGGGTATCGAGGAACGCAAGCAAAAGTCAAGCTATTGGACCCCACCTATTATCTTGCTCTTTTAAATCCCCGTGTTGCCCATATAGTCTGCGAGACAGAGGACATTCGAGAATATCTCTCCCATTATATTAAAAAAGATAAGTTATCCGTAAGTTTGAAACCATTCGATCTGGAATGGGTGGCAGATGCTTGCCAACACCCCAAACAGGCCGAAGGCATACCGGACGATGCATTCAAATGCGTATATATCGGAACAACCAAAGGAAGACCTTTCAAAGGACTTTCTGATTTGATAAAAGCATTCCAATTACTAAACCATCCCCAAGCACATCTTGTTATCATAGGAGAATATGATCATAACGATTACGACATGGCAAAAGGAGGTAATGGCGCCGAACGTATTCACTTTTTAGGGCGGCGGGAAGACGCCATTTATTTTCTACCTCAACAAGACCTCTTTATTCTTCCTGCCCTACGAGATGCATCTCCCCGCGTAGTTCGTGAGGCAATGGCTTGCGGAATACCTTGTATCGTAACAAATATTCCCGGTGCACGGGATTTGATTGAAGATGGCAAATCGGGTATATTAGTTCCCTCAGCTTCCCCAGACAAGATGGCTCAGGCAATTTCGGTATTGATGGAAGATAAAGAAAAATTAAAAAGATTAGGAGAAGCTTCACGCCTGCGTATTCAGAATGAATTTAGCGTAAGTAAGTATGTAGAGTCCTTTAAAGAGGTCTTCGAGAAATTTAAAATTTAGAAACAAAGAGATTATGCGAGCACAAAAGACACTTTTACTATTTATAGGATGCCTGTTTTTCAAATTTATTTTATTTGACATTGATTGGTGCCTTAATACCACTTTTTCATCTTTCTCATTTCCTCAGACTTACCTAAGCAAATTATTCTTAGCCTCTTTGCTTGCCATTCCTTTTCTGTACATCCGTTCAAGATGGTATCTGGTTATCGTAGGTACGTTAATTGACATATTGCTGATTACTAATCTCATGTATTTCCGTACTTATTATACAGCCATCCCATGGAATAGCTATTTCCTAGCTGGCAACCTGGCAGATTTCACCGCTAGTGTATTCGATTCCTTACGCTGGTCGGATATAGGTTTTCCTTTGCTAACTCTTTTATTTCTGTTTTTAACGCGCCAAGAAGATTTTCATACTCTCAAAGAATATCGAAAAAAAAGTTTCAAAATATTGGGAATACTCATTGCGGTGCCCGCTCTTGTCTTAGGGAGCATATTTACCTATCATGGTGGATATAAGAAAGCATACGAATCATTGTTCTTTGATTACCAGACGTGTGGTACACCTATGTATACCATCCTAGGTTCTTTGTATTATGAACACGTGCAGGAACGACTAGAATATACTCCTCAAATTAAAGCAGAAATTGAGAAATGGCTGAACCAGCACCGCACAAGCGAACCACTTCCCTACAAGATAGAAGCACGTGATAATTGTATCATCATTTTAGCTGAATCTTTTGAAAGCTGGGTACTGGAAAAAGTAGTTGAAGGAAAAGAAATCACTCCCTATCTGAATAAATTTTTAAAAGAACCGCAAACTTTATATGCGCCCTATGTCCAGACACAAGTAAAAGGAAGCCGCTCTATCGATGGTCAACTTTTGTTGCATACAGGTTTATTACCTATTAACTTCGGAGCATACAGCGTTCGTTTTCCGCATCACAAGTATTATAGCATCGACAAAGCATTTAAAGAGAAATATACCGATGGGTGCACCCGTTGCCTGACAGTAGATAAAAAGGTTGTATGGAACGTTGCCATTGTTGCCCAAGACTTTGGATATGACACATTGTTAGACAAGCCTTATTTCGTTATAGATGAAAAAACCGGACCACGCCATAGGCTCGGAGATGTATCTTTCCTGAAACAGTGTGCAGACAAGTTGGAATCTGAAGACTTGTTTGCAACAAACGGTCACACCTTCGTCCAATGTGTTACTTATTCAGGGCATTCTCCCTTTATCATTCCAGATAGCAGTAAACGCATTTCTTTTTCCAACCAGATCCCGGAACGATTAAGAAATTATATGGTAGTGGCAAACTATACAGATTATGCTATAGGGAAGTTTATCGAAAAAATACGCTCTCAAAGAAAATTCGACAACACAATGATTGTTATAACGGGAGATCATGAAGGTTTTGGACTAACACGTAAACCCCTTTATAATGATCCTGTCGGCAAAAATATTATATCTCCAGAACGTTTTACTCCCCTGATTGTGCTAAACTCTCCTGTTTCTTTGCGTTACGAGAAAGTGATGGGACAAGTAGACATGTATCCCACTTTATTGGATTTGCTAGGTCTGGATACCTATCGCTGGAGAGGAATGGGAGAAAGTATCTTGTCACCCAATAAAAAAGGATTTGCAATTTCCCCCCAATTAGAAATCATTGGGGATACAGTAGGGGTATCTCTCGAAGAGATAGAGCATGCCAAAGAAGCATGGAAAATCTCCGACCTTATAATATGCTGCGACTATTTTAAACATGAGTAATAAAGAATATCTTTATCTTTTTAACTACCTTTGCCGAGTTAAAAGTGAAATTTGGATGTGTATGGATAAAAACTATTGTGAAGTAGGCTGATAACTTAAGATGAAAATAATGATTAATCCTCAGTATGAATATTTACGAGAATACGTAACTCATATTCCGGACTGCTTCGAAAAGGAAGGCAGGCAAATCTACGCCGGCCGAAACTTAATCAAAGTGATGACGGTAGACGGTCTCGAAATAAATGTAAAGCGGTATGCGATTCCTGCATTTGGCAACAGAATTGTATATTCCTTCTTTCGCCCCCCAAAAGGCAGACGAGCATTTACTTATCCCGAGGTCTTACTCCAGAAAGGATTTGAAACCCCGGTTCCTATCGCATATATTGAGGAAAGAAGCTACGGGCTTATCGGACATTCTTATTTTATCAGTTTGCAATCATCATACCAACATAACTTTTATGAATTTGGAAATGCCAATATACGAGATTGCGCGGATGTCATTATCGCCTTTGCACGTTATACAGCACGCTTACATGAAGCAGGCATACTCCATTTGGACTACTCGCCGGGTAACATACTTTTTGATAAAGTGGGACAAGAATACCATTTTTCTTTAGTGGATATCAACCGAATGAGTTTCGGTAAAATAAGCATAAAGACAGGATGTGCTAACTTTGCCCGATTGTGGGGACAAATCCCTTTCTTTGAACTCTTAGCGAAGGAATACGCTATTGCTCGTGGAGCAGATGAAACATATTGCCGAGAATTAATTTTAATGTATCGAAAGAAATTCTGGACTCGGTTTGCTAAAAAACATAAAGTGAAATATAAGTTGGAGTTATAACCACTATATTTGATATACTCAAAATAAAAAAAGACATTATAATTCACTACCTTTATGGGGAAACGTTACTTATTTTTTGTTTCAGTTTCATATTCATACCCTATTCTTCGCCCTTTACAACAGGAAATATGGAGAAGAGGGGACGAAGTAGCATGGTTTATTGAACAGCCCTGCCCCATTCTTCTGAAGAAAGGAGAAACGCAGTTGCAAACTATTCAAGAAGTATTAGACTATAATCCTTTGGCTGTCTTTGCCCCAGGCAACTATATCTACGACTTCTTTCCAGGAGTGAAAGTAGCGGTGTTTCATGGTTATCCTATTAATAAGCGCGGTGATAAAACAGATGACCACTTTACCATACGCGGTTGGTTTGATATATATTGCACCCAAGGCAAAAGCAGCACTCTTCCTTTTAAAGAACAAGCAAGGAAACACGGTTATTTTAAAGTATATGAAACAGGTTGGTGCAAAGCTGACGCATATTTTGAAGAAGCGCAGCATCCTACGCCTCACGAACGCCCTGTCATTCTTTATTCATCTACTTTTACCAAAGGGGTTACTTCGGCTCCCCACTTACTGGAAACCATCACTTCTTTAGCTAAAAAAAAGCCATGGGATTGGATTATATCTTTCCATCCTAAACTGGACGCACCGGAAGTAATACAACAATATAAAGAACTGGCGGTTACCTGCCCCAATGTGCAATTCCATGAAGGAGGAATCGTAGACATAGAACTTCTAAAGAGAGCAGATGTGCTACTGTGTGATGCATCTTCTATCATTATCGAATTTATGCTATTGGACAAACCGGTTGTAACTTATCGAAATACAACTCCTGGAGAGCATCTTTTGAATGTAGAAAACACCTGTGAAATCGGAGATGCTCTTGAACGGGCACTTTCCCATCCCAAAGATTTGATGAATCAGATGCGTTCTTACGTGACCAAACATGAAGCTCATTTTGATGGAAAATCATCTTTTCGGATATTAGATGCAGTAAATGACTATATTCTGCATTTTAAAGAAAGGACAAAGTCTAAACCATTAAACTTAGTGCGAAAAATTAAATTGAGATGTAAAGTGAAATATTATCACTGGTAATCTGAAGTAACCCATAATAAACTTGTAATTAGAAATGAAAAGTAATTCAACTCTGCCCTTGATAAGCATTATAGTACCTGTCTATAATGTGAAAGATTATGTGGGTAAGTGTTTGCTTTCTCTACAAGGTCAGACTTATCCCAATCTGGAAATAATAGTAGTGGATGATGGGTCTACTGATGGTTCAGGAGACATTTGTGATTCATTTGCCAGACTGGATAGCCGTTTTAAGGTGATACATCGAGCAAACGGCGGACAAAGTGCTGCCCGTAACGAGGGACTGGATGTAGCAACAGGAGAATATATCGGATTTGTCGACAGTGATGACTGGATAGATACGGATATGTATGAATTTCTCTATCAATTAATGATAGATAACAACGCTGATATATCTGTATGTTCTCATTATATAGAAAAGAATGGAAAAGCAAAGATAAAATATGCATCCGAAGATACAATTGTCTTCACGCGAAAAAAAGCTATCCGCGCTTTGGTAGAAGATAAACGAATGAGAAACTACGTCTGGGATAAACTCTACAAACGCCATTTGTTCGAGAATCTTCATTTCCCAGTCAACCGTTTTTTTGAGGATATAGCTCTCTCTTATCAGATATTTCACCGGGCAAAGAAAATTGTAATGCAAGGATGTCCTAAATATCACTATTTAGTACGTGAAGGGAGTACTATGCAAAGTAAATATGACCCGATTAAAGAACACCATTTATTCCTAAGCGTCTATGAGCAGAATAAGTTTGTAGAGAAAAAGAACTTATGGGAAAAAGCTCCTATCTATGTATTACAACGTGGAATACGTCTTATTGATCATACGATGATGTTACGTCCTTCGCCTCTAACAGATGACATTGTAGAAGACGTATTAACCAAAATGCATGAATACGATCACATCAAACTCACGCAATTAGGTCTTGCCTTTTCAATAAAGCGCTTTTTCATATACAAACACATGGCATTATACCGCTTGATGTATCGTTTTGTACGTGTAATATTTAAACCACGGCGTTATAAATACTAAATATATTTTTATTCTACTCTTGAGTACGAAGAAATATGGTTATTCATCTACCACATACAAAACTTCTTTAGAATTGAATTCTAAAGAAGAACTTCCTATATAGAATGCTCATTTTTGCACACTGAGCTTATATATTGGTCTATTCCTTTCTTGCACCAGATTGTCTTCATGGCTATGGTTTGTCGAAGTATTGCATCATTTTTGTCGACACTAGTACGAGGTCGAATTTTATGATAAAGGTGGAACATAATCCCTGCGAACTTAATAATTCTTTTCTCTATTCCTAAATTGATAAGTCTGCTGGCAAGCTCATTATCTTCTCGTCCCCAACCGGTCATCTCTTCATTATACCCATTGACTTTTAATAAGTCCTCTCGCCAGAATGCCATGTTGCATCCACGTACATAAAGAATGTCATTCTGACGATATTTCTCTTGTAAAGAACTTAAACAAGGCAAGTGTATACCGTTTAATTTGCTATGGGTACCTTTTGTATATATGGAGATTTTGAATTCTTGTAAGGATAATAACTGTTCTGCAAGTTTTTTTTCTATGATTACTCGGCTGCCACTGACAAAGCTTCCTCGTCGTGCAAACCGAATATGATCTTTAACAAAATCTTTATGCAGTATCACATCTCCATCAATCTGAATTATATAATCTTTACTACTCTTGGCTATTGCTTTATTCCGGATTTGAGCCAATCTGAATCCATCGTCTTTCTGCCAAACATGAATAATAGGTATGGTACTCCTCTTGCTTATGTTGTCTATCAAATCTCTGGTATCTTGTGTAGAACCATCGTCCGCAATGATGATTTCGTCAGGAAGAATAGATTGAGTTAATACACTCTGTAAACATAAGTTTAGAGCTTCTGGCCAATTATAAGTCGGTATAATTACTGATACACTAATTTCCTTTCTCATACTTTTAATCTACTCCTTTTTTTGATCTTAAACTCACATGCGAAATTACATAAAAAACTTGAATGTATAGAAAGTATCTTTATTTTTAGAAGGTATATGGTTAATTTTAGGGAAATCATTTGTGATTTGTCTATGATAATGCGTACTTTTGTCATATAATAAATAAACACTTATAGTGAAGGACAAAATGTGATGTCGAAAGAAAGAATAGCCTTGATTACAATCAGATATGGTAAAGATATTAATGGAGGTGCAGAATATCATTGCCGACTGTTAGCTGAAAGGCTAGTGGGAGATTACGATGTTGAGGTTTTTACAACTTGTGTCCGTAATTATAATACAGGCATTAATGAGCTTTCTGAGGGTGAGGAAGTAATTAATGGTGTATTGGTTCGTCGTTTTAAGGTGGAACCAATTGATAAAGAAAAACATAAATTATATTCAGAAAAAGAGAAACCTATACGAAAGTGGAGACGATTTCTATTTCGCATTGGCGTTTTAAAGTATTTATCTAATATATCTCCCGTCTGGAAATGTAAACACCAAACAGAATTGAATTCTTTTTTGAGTTACCCTTTTTATTCTCCTCATATGCGTGAATTTGTGCGTAACAATAAGAATAGATATAAAGTGTTTATCCCTATAAATATGGCTGAATCTACTACCTTTTTTACAGCCATGGAAGCTCCGGAAAAAACAATATTAATTCCTACAATGCATAATCAGGGTATTTTCTTTAAAGCCATCCAGACCAAAGTTATGACCAGTGTTGCGTATATTGGCTTTAATGTAGAAGCAGAAAAACAATTGGCTGAAAATGTTTTTGGTAGGCACATGTCCCCACATGGAATTATTAGCGTGGGAATTGAAGAAGCGGAACCAGCTTCGTGGACCGAAACTCAAAGGAAATATAAACTTCCTCCCGATTATTTGTTGTACATAGGAAGAGTTGCTCCCAATAAAATGGGGAAGATATTCGATTATTTTGTGAGCTATAAAGAGAAATATCCCCAGAGTTCACTCCACTTGGTGCTAGTAGGCGGCATTAATTTCTCTCAGTTACCTTTTGAACGACAAGATATAATATATACAGGATTTGTAAGTGATGAGGAAAAAATGGCTATATTGCAACATGCAAAAATTATGATAAATCCATCAAAGTTTGAGAGCCTTTCGTTGATATTGCTAGAAGCGATGAGCCAGGCTAAGCCCATGATTGTCAACGGAAAGTGTGAAGTTTTAAAAGAGCACTGTATAAAAAGTAATTACGCAGCTTTATATTATACAAGCAAGCAGGACTTTATTTGCAAACTCTATCAACTAGATGTTTCAGATGAGTTACGGATAGAAATGGGGAAAAAGGCTGTGAAATATATACAGGAGAACTATGATTGGTCTGTCATATTGACAAGATTAAAGAAAACTATAGAAACAATTTGAACATTCTCATGAAAGAAAAAATAGCTTTTGTAGTCGTACGATATGGTAAAGATATAAATGGTGGGGCAGAATATCATTGTCAAATGCTAGCCGAACGTTTAGAAAGAGAAGGCAAGTATAAGGTTGAAGTTCTTACTACCTGTGTCCGAAATGTTTCAACAGGAGAAAATTATTACGCAGAAGGTACAGAAAGCTGGAATGGAGTAATAATAAGAAGATTTAAAGCGGACCCCATTAATCCGCAGAGCAAACAAGCTTACACTAAAAAAGCTAAACCTGCTCGTCGTCTCCGTCGTTTGCTTTATCAAATACGCTTATTAAAGTTTATTTCTAACTTTATTCCTCTATGGACTTATAAGCAGGAAGATGAAATCAATGAGATGAATGCCAGTATGTTTTATTCTTCCGGATTAAACTCTTTTATTCAGTTTCATAAAGATGATTATAAGGCATTCATTGCAATGTCCTTAGATTATCCTACATTTTATTATACAGCACTTTATGCAGGTAAGAAAATGATAGCAATCCCAACAATGCACTATGCCAAAATATCTTTTCGTTCTTTATTGACATCTGCTATCTCAAAAGTAGCTTATGTTGGTTTTAATACTGGTGAAGAACAAAAGTTGGGAGAACGAATATTTGGAAAAGCTATAAAATCCTGTGGAATTATCAGTGTTGGTATAGAAACTCCTAAAGCAGCAAATTGGCAAGAAGTTAAAACTAAATATCAATTGCCTGAAAAGTATTTGTTGTATGTTGGCAGAATAACACATATAAAAATATATCACCTATTAACCTACTTCATTAATTATAAGAAAACATATCCAAACTCGATTTTAAAGCTTGTTTTGGTTGGGGGTATAACCATTGATAAGGTAATAGATCCTAATATCATTTATACAGGTTTTGTGAGTGATGAAGAAAAAATGTCAATACTTCAACACGCTGAAATTGTTGTTAATCCTTCTAACGGTGAAAGCCTTTCTTTAATTTTATTAGAAGCAATGAATCAGGGCAAACCTATGCTGGTCAATGGACATTGCAAAGTTCTGAAAGAGCATTGCTTCAAGAGTGAATTTGCTTCCTTGTATTATATGACTAACAAAGATTTTAATAATAAACTTCATCAGTTGGATATGTCCTTGGAATTAAGAGAACAAATGGGGCACAAGGGAATGAATTATGTTGAAACTAACTATAACTGGCCATTGATAATGATGCGTTTAAAACAAGCTATAAGGGAAATTTAAAAAGTATATTATGAATAAAAGAGACATAGTAGTTGTAATTCCTATATATAACAGAATACTATCCCAACAAGAAAATGTTTCATTAAAGCAATGTGTAAATATACTAAAAGAATATTCTTTAGTAGTGATAAAACCTGTTAGTCTTGATATTGATTCTATATTGTTATGTTATCCTATGCTTAAAGTTGAAGAGTTTTCAGATCACTGTTTTTCAAGTCTTAGGTCCTATAATAAACTTGTATTGGATGAAGAATTTTATCACCGTTTCTCTTTATATCAATATTTGCTTATATACCAATTAGATGCTTATGTTTTTAGAGATGAATTATTAGACTGGGCAGAGAAAGGTTATGATTATATTGGTGCTCCTTGGTTGCCCTTACAACCAACAATACAAAAAAAGAAGTTAATGGTTAAGCGTTTATTTTATGGAATAACGAATAATAGTTTAAAGCTTAGAAAGTGGAAGTATCTTGAATATGAAGTTGGTAATGGTGGATTGTCTTTAAGAAAGGTAGAGAAAATGCTTAAGATTACTCAATATTATAAGAGTAAAATATTATCGTTATTAGCAGATGACCAGCCGTTTTATCCAGAAGATGTATTGCTTTTTGTTGAAATACGAAAGTGGAGATATCGTTTAAAAACACCCAATTATAAAGAGGCTATGCAATTCTCATGGGAAGTTGGGGCGGAATGGGCTTATGAATATAATGGTAGACGACTTCCCTTTGGATGTCATGCATGGTACCATAGAGACTATTATCCGTTCTGGTCACAAATTATAAAGTATGACTAATATGTGTAACAATCTAACAGAATTTCCGATAATATCAGTTATTATCCCTTGCTATAAACAAGCTGTATATCTTCCTGATGCTTTAGACTCATTATTGAGACAAACTTATAAAAAATGGGAAGGAATAATTGTTAATGATGGGTCTCCCGACAATACAGAAATGATTGCCTTAGCATATATAAAAAAAGACTCTCGTTTTAAGTATATCGAGAAAAAGAACGGGGGGCTATCTTCTGCCAGAAATTGCGGAATAAACCATGCTTCAGGAGAATATATATTGCCTTTAGATGCAGACGACATATTGGCGCCCACATATTTAGAGAAAGCCCTCAAGATTTTTATGAATTCTCCTCAGACTACTTTAGTTTATTGTCTAGGTAATTATTTCGGAGTAAAAGAAGGGCTTTGGAATTTACATTATAAGGATTATAGATCCCTATTACTAGGAAATGCTATCTTTTGTTCGGCACTGTTTAGAAAGAGTGATTGTATAAGTATTGGTGGATATGATGAGAATATGAGATTAGGCTATGAAGATTGGGAATTTTATATTCGCTTATTAAATGAGCACAGTATAATTTATCAAATACCTGAAACATTGTTCAATTATCGTACCAAAGAAGTTTCAATGTTGACTGAATGCGAAAAAAACAACACAGTAAATGTCCACAATTATATTTTTACAAAGAATATAGACAGATATGAAATGTATTTTGGTAGTGTAATAGATTGCTTGCAGAATTTGATGTATTATAAAAAAAAGGTAGAAAAACATAAGAAAAAATGGTATCGGCGTATGTTTGTCTTTATAAAAAGCTTATTCCATAGTTAATCTAAAAAAGTTAAATTATTCGAAGAACCATAACTAATTTATGTATGAAACATCTTTTGTTTTTAATGGATAATTTGGAAGGGGGCGGTGCTGAAAAAGCCTTGATAGAACTCCTTTGGGCTATTGATTATACAAAATATAAGATAACATTATGTTTATCGTTCGATAAAGGGGTTTATTTAAGAAATATCCCCAAGAAAGTAAAAGTTATCAGACTATTTAAAAACGAAAATTCTTTCATGTTTCGCAAGATTTTTAGACATTATATTAAGCATCATAATGCACAGTTACTCTCATTTTTTATGTTATGCAAAATTAGAAGACGGTATGATGCAATAATATCTTTTATGGAAGGACGTCCTTTATTATTGCATAACTTTATTGTAAAAAAAGGAAAAAAAAATATTTCTTGGATTCATTGTGATTTATATAATTATCATCACTCTGTAGGAAATTTCCATAAACCGGTATCTGAAATAGACTGCTATAAAAAAATGGACAGTCTTGTTTTTGTTTCTCAGCTTGCTATGAGAAATTTTGAAAAATTATTTTTTCTATCGGTCCCTAAGTTGTGTATTTATAATATTGTTGATGCAGGCAGAATAAAAGAAATGGCAGATTCGGTTCAAATTCCGAAGGAAAAATTCACAATTACAACTATAGGTAGCTTGTTAGCTGTGAAAGGTTATGATCGTTTAATGCGAGTTACTAAACGACTTAAAGAAAAAGGATATTCGTTTTGTATTCAGATCATAGGAAAGGGAGAAAAAGAAAAAGAACTTCTGGATTTAAGAGATAAATTAGGAATCCGGGAGAATGTTGTCATGTGTGGATTTAAAAGTAATCCGTATGTCTATTTAAAAAATTCAGATTTATTCGTTAGCACTTCTTTGTCTGAAAGCCTTCCTTATGTTATTTGTGAGGCTTTAGTTTTAGGGATTCCAATCGTAGCAACTAAAACTGCCGGTTCTATAGAATTGTTAGAGGATGGACACTATGGTCTATTAGTGGAGCAAGATGAAAATTCTATTTATGAAGGAATATGTAAAATGATAGAAAATGACCAAATGAGAAATGATTACAGGGAAAAGTCTAAAATACGTGCATTAACTTTCGACAAAGATCAAACAATGAAAAGTTTCTATGACTTAATATAGCTAAATAAGAGATGAAAAAAATACTTTTTATAATAGAAGGCTTATCGGGTGGAGGGGCTGAAAGGGCTCTAATCGAATTACTAAAGCGATTTGATTATTCTAAATATTCAGTGACTTTATGTGTTATCTTTGAGATAGGTATATATATAAATCAGATTCCATCAGAGGTGAAATTAATATTCTTATTTCCACATAAAGAAACATCATTTCAACGTTACTTAAGAAAAATAGCACTAAGACATTATAAGAAGTATTCTAAAACATGGTTGATGCATTACTTAATTGCACAAAAAATTAAGAACAGACATTTTGATATAATTATTTCTTTTATTGAAGGATATCCTCTTATATTTCATAGTTTGATTAAGAAAAAGGCAAAGAAGAATATTAGTTGGATACACTGTGATTTATATCATCAACATTGGACTACTCTCTATTTTCACAATCAAGAAGATGAAAAGGAATGCTATGAAAAAATGGATAAATTAATATTTGTATCCCGAAATGCTTTAAAAGCATTTGATACTTTGTACGATATAAAGGTTCCTAAAGATTGCATTTATAACATCATAGATGCACATAGTATTTGTATGCTTGCTAAGGAAAATAAAATCTTTTATGATCGTTTTACCATAACATCCATCGGAAGTTTGTATAAAATCAAAGGATATGAACGTTTAATCAGAGTAGCTAAGTTATTTAAGGATAATGGATATTCGGTTAAGTTTCAAATCATAGGGGATGGAGATCTTTTAGAAGAATTGATGCAGTTGCGAGATAGATTGGGTGTACAAAGAGAAGTCTCCTTTTTAAGTTTTCAAGAGAATCCTTATCCTCTCTTGAAACAATCCGATATATTTGTTAGCACTTCCTTGTCTGAAGGACTTTCTCTTGTTATTTGTGAAGCGTTAGTCCTAGGTGTGCCAGTTGTAGCAACAAAAACGGCAGGAGCTATAGAACTATTAGATAATGGAAAATATGGAGTACTGACGGAACACGATGATCTTTCTATATATGAAGGTCTTAAAAGAATAGTAGATGATGACGTTTTGCGCCAGATTATGAAGAAACAATCTAAAGAACGCGCATCTATGTTTAATGTAAATCAAACATTACAAAAAGTATATGATTTGATAGATGAATAATAAAGATAATACTACTAACTAATGTTTTTTTCGTAATTTTGATAATAGATTTGTGAATAAATGATGTATCTTTTAAATAAAGTAAATGCTATGGATTCATTGCCTCTAGTTTCAATTATAATACCTGTATATAATGGAGAGAAATATATTGAAAATTGTATAAAGAGCGCTATTAGTCAAACATATCAGAATATTGAAATTATAATTGTAAATGACGGAAGTACAGATAATAGTGCCCTATTGATGACAAAATATAAGCAGTTAGATAGTAGAATAATTTGTATTAACAAAAAAAATGAGGGGGTTGTCTTAGCAAGAAAAGCTGGTTTTGATAAAGCGATTGGTAAGTATATACAATATTTGGATGCTGATGATACATTGATTCATGATGCTATTGAACGCTTGGTTCGTAGAGCTGAAGAAACGAATGCGGATATTGTTGCTGCTCCTTTTTATTTCTGTCACTTAGATAAGAAGCCTGAACTATCTCCCTTGTTGCAATTTGATGAATTAAGTGGTATTGATTATTTCCGAGAAATTTTATTAGGACGAGCTTATTGGGCTATGTGGGCCAATTTTCAAAGACGTGCTTTAAGCTTGGATTCTCCGATTCGTATAGTTCCCGAAATTACTTATGGCGAAGACTCTATACTTATGGCACAATTAATCCTCAATGCGAGTAAAGTTGTATCTCTTCCAAATCCAAACGTAAATTATAACAAACATTTGGAATCTGTGACTGCTCGGATGGACAATTCTAAATATCATCAATTAAGGACCTCTCAAAAATGGATTGAAGACTACGTAAAAGGAAAGAATTTAGAACCTATCTGTGCTAAAGAATTAGCATGCAGACATATACAAATAGCTTTTTACACTATTCATTGGGGAAAGTATTATGATATTACAAAAGACATGAAGCGTATAGCTATAGATTTAAAAGTGTATCCGGATTTAAAGTCTTCCCTTACAAAAAAGCAAAGAAAAATAGTGCAGTGGTTTAGAATTAATCCATTTTTAGGTCATCTAAAACTGTTTTATTATAAGCAAAGGAGGGAGATTTAGATTGTGCATTCTATGAAATATTTACAATTAGAAATATAATATGGAAATAAAAATTAAATTTGTAGACTTTTGGCGCGATTTTGATAACTGTCACAACTACTTCGTAGATATTTTATCTAAAAAGTATGATGTGATACTTAGCGATGAACCTGACTATTTAATGTATGCAACATGTGGATATGAACATTTGAAGTATGATAATTGCGTGAAGATCCAGTTTATAGGCGAGCATCTTGTTCCAGATTTCAATGTTTGTGATTATGCTATAGGATTTGATATAATGGAATTTGGCGATCGGTATTTACGCTTGCCCTTATATGTGTTTTATGGAATAGAAAAGTTGAATCTCCCTAAAATTGTTATTCCTGAAGTTGTTCTAAATCGTAAGTTCTGTAGTTTTGTTGTTTCAAATACAGATGCCGCTCCAGAAAGAACTCGTTTTTTTCATTTGCTTTCCGAATATAAACAGGTTGATTCTGGTGGAAAGGTCGAAAATAATATTGGAGGGCCAGTGGATAATAAGTTGGAATTTATAAAAGGCTATAAATTTAATATCGCCTTTGAAAATGCTATCCATAACGGATATACAACGGAAAAACTTCTCGAACCTATGCTCGTCAATTCTTTACCGATATATTGGGGAAATAAACAAGCTAAATTGGATTTTAACCCCAATTCTTTTATTCACGCCGCTAATTTTACGTCTTTAGAGGCATTAGTTGAGTATATTGTGCAGCTGGATAAAAATGAAGAGCAATATTTGTCTATATTGTCTGAACCTTGGCTTAATAATGATAATTATTTGAATTGGAAAGAACGTTTATTAGAGTTCTTTGATGGTATATTTGAAAAGCCCAAAAATGAACAAAAATACCTAATTCCTTATGGGAATGGAAAATGGTATTTAAATAATCTAAGATATATGTTAGATGCTGCTTCATATAGGGAATGTAGATGGGAAAAGAAAAAAAGAAGAAAAGAAAGAAAAGAAAAATGTAATCCTCTTTATTGGCTAAAATTAGGTTTTAAAGGTAGATTGTCAAAAAAATAATTTTTATTTTAGCGCCTATTCTATTTTAGAATAGATAACATTTAGTGTGATATATAAAGTATTAAACCTATTAAACACGCTCTTCCTTCGCTCTATTTGCAAGTACATACATTTTGGAAATGTAAAACAAGTTATTATAAGTAATAAAAACATATCAAATATAAAGTTACAATCCTTTAGGAGGATTGTAGCTTTTTTATTGTACATTCTTACAGAAACAAATTATACTTAGCATAGCAGGACTTAATATTAAAAGGGAAATAATTTACCTAAACAATACCAGTTTTTTTATGTACAAATCGATTATACATTTAAGGATTTCACTGTCTATTTCCTTTATTTTTTAATTCAAACTCTACCGGCTGTCCATGTTGGCAAATGACGGTCAACTGGGTTTTTCCCCCTTTATATTCGATTGATACTCTTTCTGACATCTGCGTCAATTCCCAACGGTCTTGAAGAAGAACTTTTTTATGAATTATTTGACTAGACTCCTTGGTAGTATAAGTCTTTTCACTAAGATTGAGATTGGGATCGCAGACACTTATGCGAATGATATTTTTAGTGATAGGACGATACATAAGCATGGTTTCTGCAGGAATCTCCGAGATGAATATAGTTGAAGAAGGATGATATTCTTCAAAAACAGCAAAAGCAGTGATACCGGTTTCTTTGTCGAAGACAATGTGAGCGGTATCATTTTGGCAAAGAACCTGGTAAGAAGGAGTTTGCTGAAGCCGGTTAAGTTGAGCGGGAGTGGGCTGAATCACAACCAGATACTCGTAGGAGGCTTGGCTAGGTGCTTTGCCATGGTCAATCCAGGCAGAGGAGAAGATACCTTCCGTTTCTTCTTTTGTTTTTTCATGACGGGAGGTTTGCCGGGCAACTTGAGAATGGACCGTGCCATTAGCAACATGATAATAATTGTCGTAACCATCATGCAACCAATAATCGTCTATGCTTGTTTGTGGAGTTCGTCCGTTATATTTGCATTGAAAAAGGGTGGTCTCCGTAGGATAAACCGTATTGCTGTTGGTGATGCCGGTACCCAAGCAAATAAGGCGATTATTGAAGCAGAAAACAGATTTGCGGGCTACGAAATCAGAAGTAAAGTTTTTTAGGTTTCGCTCCATGAGTTTCATGGCAAACATGCCATTGAGGGCTTCAAGCGAGCTGCTACCGGAGAAGTTTTCTTTGGAGTGTGCCATAGTAGTACCTTTCAAGGGACTATCGAGGAGATGGAAAGGCAGATGAATGGTGGTAGTACCAGGCAGACGATTCCAGTCCCATCCTTCGGGAACAAAACCACTGGCGGCACGGGAAACGGGACGACCAGTCCCCATAATCTGAACAGAGCCGTAGCTCTGGTAGCGTCCGTAGCGGTTGTCTTTCGCATAGATTTCGGCACCCCACACATCGGTATTATATCCTTTTAGTGTTACCATCCAGTCGGCACGACGGAAGATACCTGCCGAACCGTAGTTATAGACAAAGAATCCCTGAGGGGAGGGAGCCGGAGAAATGCCTTCTTGACGGAAATATTGTGCGGAAGGGGTATCTTTAGTACCGAGCAAGCGGAGATAATCGGCAGCAAGTTGACGGTCAAAGCTATCTCCTTTACCTGATAGATCTCCTGCCAGAGATAGGCGAGCGAAGGATTCTACATCTTCTTGTCCCATTTTTCCGCTAAATGGGTGACGACCGCTGATGCCAATTCCCCATTCATAGAGATTGCAATAGTTACGCATGGTTAGAAAGGCTTTCTTTAGGTGACGCCGGGCGTTTTCTGTCAGCTCATAATCGGTAGCAGAAGTAAAAGCGATGTATTGTCCGATAGTTGCTAATACCCCTATGGTGTAACTGGGATAGAAGCCGCCGTGGTGGAAAGTAGTGCCGTCCACTTTGATTCCCCCAATGGTACCAGGAGTATATTCGAGGGAAGTGGATAGCCA
Organism: Bacteroides ovatus; assembly: GCA_030844565.1. GTDB lineage: Bacteria > Bacteroidota > Bacteroidia > Bacteroidales > Bacteroidaceae > Bacteroides > Bacteroides ovatus_A. The sequence continues at coordinate 14,980 of JAUUNK010000025.1, read as the reverse complement.
GCGTGAAAGACCTCTCAAGGCACGTTCCTTTTCCTTTTCAATAGGAATAAGAAGGGCGGAAATAAGTTTCGGCATCAATAGTGTATGCCAAGAGTCCAGCAGTTCATCGCGACCATAGGAACAGGGTTGACGGGTTTCTTGAAGAGCTGCCCAAAAGCGCAACGTCGCCAAGATAGCATCGCGGTTGGAATAGCGAAAAATGGCGTTTCGCATCAACCATGCAGTGGTGTAGATTTTGCGTATCTGATAGCCGTAATGATGATTGGTTCCCATGCCACTACCGAAGGCAAAACCTTGGTCCATAGCATATTCAAAGACTAGAAAATATTTTTTCTCTGCTTCCTCGTTTTGATTGTAACAGGCATCATAGGCAAAGCCCGAAAGCATACTTTCTATATCGCTCAAGGAGAGCTCTCCTGCCTGACGATTCAACTCGTCGGGAGCAACAAGAGGAGCTCCGATAAATCCTGTACCAGCAACCGAAGGATAAATAGCAGCTTTTGAAAAAATTTGATATGCCTTGCGGATAATAGCCATAGGGGGTTCCTTTATTTGAAGAAAATCAGTTAACCGTTGCTCGATAACGGCGAACTGTTTTTTCTGATGAGGTGTCAATGTCGGCATTAAAGGGAGATCATAACGATATTGTTCCCATTTCCACACCAGGCACCAATGCCAAAGGTCACGACCTTTAAGGTTGTTGTTAGTAGGCATTTGTTCATCGGGTGTAGTACGCAAATTAATACGATCTACAGGAAAGGTGAGGCGGTCTAAGAAGATACGCCCTTTCCGGTGAGGAGCTACCAGGCGATAGCCAGCAATAGTCTTATCTTGTCTTTTTCCTTGCATGTGTTCAAAAGCAATCCAACAGGCACGCCAACCAGCAGCGCGCAAATGGAAAGAGAACCAATGGGTGACTTCCCCCTTTGGGTTCACGAACTCAAAACGAAGAGAATCTTGGCAAGGATTTTCGTTATAAATCCACAGTGTAATACCTGAAGCATCTCCGTTTTTCTCATCCAAGACGAAAGGCTTCACTTTCACATTCAAGATCGAGCCTGGAAGGAAGTCCCATTGCAGGCTTTGTTTTCCTTCTTTATAATACCAAGAAGATAAATGGAGCTTACCACCTTTTTGGGTTCGAAAATCCGTCGGAATGTTTTTGCCTTCAAAGCCGATAAATTGGGCAAAAATTGAAGGTGACAACAGTAACAGGAAAAGACTCAGCAAACACAGTCGTCTCATAATAGTAAGCTCCCTTCAATTAATAAACAATTTGTTCCGAAAGTATTTTTTGCTGATACCAAGGATCATCTATTTCTTTCAGCAGGGTTCCCATCTGTCGACAGAGCTGATCCACTACTTCTTTGTTATCTTCTAGAGGAAGATTATGGAGCTGATAAGGGTCTATCTCATCATCAAACAAAAGGCTTTTTGTTAACTTACGAGTCTTTCGGTCAATATAAAAAGCAAGAGTATAACGGGCAGTTTTTATTCCCCGTGAAGAAGGAAAGTATGTCTGCACCAATCCCTCTGCATCCTTTTCTCCGTCTAAATTCTGGATATACAAAGCAGCGTCCGGACGCACGATTTTTGCTTTTTCATCTAAGAAAAGAGGAGCGAAGTTACGTCCCTGCACTGCCGAGGGTATAAAATCTCCCAGACCACAGAGTCCCAGAACAGTAGGCATAATATCTGGAGAAGAAAGAAGCAAGTCATCTACCCGTGGCTTAATTTTTTCAGGAAAGCGAACCAAGAAAGGGATATTCATTGATTCTGAATAGGGGGAATTCTTCGGGTCGTCGGTACGCTGACTACACATGGTTTCTCCATGGTCAGAGGCGAAGATAACTATGGTATTCTTGTCCAATTCCAGTTGCTTTAGTGCCGCAAGAATTTCTCCAAAAGCGCGATCTACCCCAGTGACCGAGGCGAAATAATAGCGTGCAGATTCTGCCTTTTTCATTTTTAGGTCCACGTTGGGACGTATCAATAAGCTATCTAAAGGTGGATCTTTATACAATTCGAAGTCCTGCTCCTCACAGTCGTTTAGTGAACGGTAAGGACTATGGGGAGGGTTCATACCTACCATAATAAAAAAAGGCTTTTTAGCATCGCGCACATTTCCTTCATTCTTCAGGTACGACACCACTTGTCCTGCCTCGTGAAGAGGCGACCACTCCTTGGGTTCATGTTTCTGCCCTTCAGTATCCCAATAATGCGGATTTTTATGTTCGTCAAAAGTGCCATAGGAATACCAGTAATTAAAACCGTGACGCCGTGATGGAGGAGTATAAGCATCCCACACAGGTCGTTGAGCTTCCACATATTGCCCTGGGTGAGCAGGGTCATTTGGAGTTGGAAAATCTGCATGAAGTTTACCAAAATATGCACAATCGTATCCTGCCTGGTTGAATACATCGCCTATACAGGTAGCATCTTCCCGCAGGGAACTGATGGGGCGTGTCGAATTACAATTCAGAGGAATACCACTCTTATGGGGATACATACCCGTTAACAGCATTCCACGGTGGGGGCTGCTCAAGGGACAGTTGCTCATAGCAGAGGTAAGAACTATTGACTCACGGGCAAAAGCATCCAGATGGGGCGTATGAACAGGGTCACCTTTGAAGTTCACTTTCTCCCGAAAACCGTCCTGACTCCAGAATCCCATAGCCTGATTACGGAACTGGTCGGGAAAAATATAGATAATATTGGGATGCTCGGGCTGTTCTACTGTTTGACGGGGAACTTTACAGCCCTGAATAACTAGCAGAGACAACCCGCTCACCAAAAGATTTGCTTTTCTCATACTTGTATTATAAATAAACGATAACGAGAAAGGAGTTTTTATTTACTTTTCCGCATCAATGCTTCAAGGAAATAATAATCGGCATAATTTAACGGGACATCCACTTCGGCACCATGAGGAATACTCCCGACGGAGTGCATTAAAATAAAATTTCCATTTGTGCCTACCTCAGCCCGGTAAGCCGGAGTAGAAAGTGTTTCCAGAATCTTATCAGCAGTTTCGCGGCAATGTTGCCCTGGTAAATAAGTTTCGAGTTCATAGAGGGCTGAAGCAGAACAAGCGGCAGAAGATACATCACGCGGTTCATTGGGAATGTTAGGTGCATCATAATCCCAATAAGGTATCAAGTCAGCAGGTAGTCTTTTATCATTAAAGATAAAATTGTATATCTTTTCAGCTTGAGCCAAGTATCTTTTATCCTTTGTATAGCGATAGCAGGTAGTGAACCCATAAAGCGCCCATGCTTGTCCCCGTGCCCACACAGATTCATCAGCATACCCTTGAGCAGTCTGCTTGCTACGCACTTCACCTGTTTCAGGGTCATAATCCACTACGTGATAGCAACTGTTATCAGGACGGAAATGATTGGCAAGTGTGGTATTAGCATGCTGCATAGCAATATTATAAAAGGTGGAATCGCCAGAGAGTGCCGTTGCTTCGAAAAGCAACTCGAGGTTCATCATATTATCGATAATAACGGGACATTTCCAGCCGCGCTGAGATTGCCAGCCTTTATCCACATCCCACGACTGAATGACTCCAGCATGAGGACGGAAACGGGTGGATAGAGAACGAGCAGCTTCAACGATTACATCTTTATATTCTTTCTTTCCCGCCAGGCGATACCCGTTCAGGTAGCTGCAACCAATCATAAAACCTACATCGTGGTGCCATTTGAGATATTTCACCGAATCAAGTGCTTGTGTGTACTTCTCTGCCAGCGGTAACCATTTCTGATCTCCTGTCAACTGGTGCATCAACCACATGCTACCCGGAAAGAAACCCGAACACCAATCTTCGATAGGCACATACACGATACTTCCGTCTTTGCGGATGGTGCGGGGATTGAGAATCTTGCCGGACTTCTCGATAATATCCGTCTGAAGAGTGTACTGCGCAACGGCATTGGCTACATTTTCTTGAACTAGGTCTGTTTCAACTTTCTTTTGGCTGGTGCAACCGGCACAAATGGCAAGCGAGAGTCCCAATACGCTAAGAATTGTTTTCATAATAGTGGATTCTACGTGTTAAATAAATAATTGTCTGGGAGCAAAAGTAGCGGAATTCCTAAGAATAGACCTTATCAAATTATCCAATTAAACAGTAAAATTGGTACATTTGCATCAAAATTCATCTAACGAAACCCATAAAATCCATTGAATATGACTCCACAAGATTTTTTCAAAGACGACCTTTTTGCCGAAGGAGCAGGGATCGTGTTGCTCGAAGTACACGAAGGATATAGCAAAGCATCATTGGAAATTAAAAAAGAACACCTCAACGCAGGGAAACGAACTCAGGGAGGAGCTATCTTCACCCTCGCCGACCTGGCGCTGGCAGCAGCAGCTAACTCGCGGGGAAATTTAGCTTTTTCCCTTTCTTCACATATAACTTTCCTACGTGCCAGCGGACTGGGAGACACTTTATATGCCGAAGCCCGTGAACGCCATGTAGGTAGAAGCACAGGCTGTTATCAGGTAGATATTACAAACCAGGAAGGTAAACTCATCGCAACTTTCGAGTCCAGCGTGTTCCGCATGGACCAGAAAGTGCCATTCAGTCTTTAAATTTATTCCTTACTTTTTAGAAATAACAGAAGTAAGCGGATGGCGATTGCCTGACACGCTACGCAAGAAAGCTTTAGCAGAACCAAAGTTGAGATATAAGTCCAACCGCACAGGGAGGTGATTCTTATCGTCGGATACATAAAAAGTAATCACCTCTTTTTCTTTTCCTTTCTTATTATATTCTACCAAAGAGAAAACAAGGCAACGATAGGTAGTGTCGTTTTCCGCCTTGATGTTCTTCATTCCACGGTAGATTAGAGTCTGTTCTTCTACTTTGCGTCCCGTAGCCATAGGGAATTTGATTCGGTCTCCCTCTTTATAATTCGCCGGATCATAGGAACGCGCTTGCGCCAAGATACTCAACATATCGTAAATACAACGGCTATCACTATCTACGGCTTCCTGAATTTCTCCATCACGGTGAGTACGTTTCTGATTGACATAACATAAACCATCTTTGTAAGAGAACCATGCTTGGTCCACTGTATAGCGTTTACCCTCTTCAGCTCCCTTACGGAAGTAAAGCGGTTCTAGCTTTTCTCCGATTACACTGGTGAGAGTATCACGCATTTTGAAAAAGAAATCTGCCCGTTTACTTCCGATAGCAAGCAAATTCAGACGATAGGCAGGTTTATGATGATAAGTGGTGGCATTGGTAGTAAGGCTGGCCAACCCCGCCTTCACCCACACGAACTTCCAGTTAAAGTATAAATCATACATCACATGCTCTCCTGTTTTGAAAGCATCATTTTTTGCTTCACACTGTGCCTGGGCAGGAAGAGATAGCCCCAGCAATAGGATGGCGATAAGCACCATCCACCCTTTGCGGAGCTTAGCTACGGCGATTTCGATTTCTATTCTGTCTTTCTTTTTCTTTCTTTTTCTTGTCATCATCAGGCTTTTGTTTTTTAAGTTCATCTAGTTTTTGTTTATCCAGAGGTTGGGCATGTACATTCCAATCCTGTGTAAGTTCCCAGTTTGCCTTGGGTTCCATCAGCACTGGATAATAATACACCATTTCGGGTTGTTTTCCTTCTTCATAACTACCCGTATCCCATTCTCCATTTCCATTCGTATCGTTAATGAGGCGGGCACTATATTTCCCAGGATTTAAATAGTAAAAATCTGCTTTTCCATCGATGACGGGGCGGCGACGCACTACTTTATCTTGTGCATCCAGTAATTCTACAAAAGCAATAGAGTCAGCTCCTGCAATATTAAAAAATATTTTGGCATATTCCTCTTCGGAACGCGCTTTAAAGCTTTGTTTTATCTTATCTGTAAAGAGACCATAGACACCATGGAAAGCAGTAGAATCCACCGAAAATTCATATTCCACGCCGGGTTCCCAATCATAATAGAGGTTAAATTTACGATGATTTACCGAATCTTGCTCAAACTCGAAGGAAATGTCGTTCCAAAGAGTATCCACTTTCTGACGCAGGTGGATAGCAGTTGTATCATACGACGCGATGGGTTCATCAAACGTCAGAGATATGTAATCATATACATCCATCGAAGAAGAGGCATGTGTATTTACAGGAAGGAACCTAGTGGGTTCCGGCTCTTCTTCATCTTTCTTTTTCTTCTTCTTTTTCTTTTTAGGCGCCTCCTCCTTAGTCAGCGTTTTTTGTTTGGACACCAAGTTGAGGGTATCTGTACGCGGAACCAATCGTTCCAATGTATCCGTATAGAGATAGGTGAGACTAAGTGACAACGTATCTTGCTTATATAATAAGGAGTCCGGAATCCAGTAATGAATGGTATCGTTACGCTGATTCTTTTCAATGATAAAAGCATTTTGTTCGTCGAAGTTCAGCCCTTTGAGTAGGGGTAAAGTATCGGCTTCAGCTGCAAAATAAAACGTAAACTTTTGTGGAACGAGCCTCTCGGACTTCACTAGATACTGCGAATACGTTTTCTCTTTAAAAGCGCGCAAAATGACATCATCCGGCAAGTAGTGGGTATATTGTCTTTCTACAATGGTATCATAGGTAAGAGAATCCACCCAAGCAGTATCCATACGCATGCGTTCCTCAAAACGGGGAATTATCAATGAATCATGAAATGCAATCATTTCACTCTTCTGTGTATAGGCAAAGTTCTGGTCGGCATCCATCAAAGCGAATATATGGTATTTGCCGGGAGCCACTCCACGGATAGAAAAACGCCCGCGACTATCAGTACGCCCTACACGTTCGAAAGGCAGTTTGGTAAATGCCGAATCAGCAAGATTGGATTGCAAGCCGACTAATATGCCCTTAATCGGTTCCAAATTAGAAGCCTCTAGCACGGTTCCCGAGACTTCCATCGTGTCGATCACTGCCCCGGTGGAAAAAGTAAAAGCGAAGTCTCCCAACGGATTTCCTTCATTATTATCAACAATCGCATCGGAAAAATCTATCGTATAGGTAGTATTGGGTTTCAACGTATCCAGTAGATTGATTTGCACTTTCTTTCCATTGGCTTTAATCTCAGGCTGCTGTATTTGGGGAGGAGAAACTACTATCTTCTCATTAGGCTTCTCCAACTTGATAAATTCATCAAACTGAAGAGAAATCTTTTTCTTTGTATTATTCAATGCACCAGGCGTGGGAGTACTTCCGAGAAACTTGGGAGGGGTAAAGTCCCGTTCTCCTCCTTCGGGGCGACCGATGCTGGCACAAGAATAAAGCATGACTCCCAGACCGAAGATAAATAATCCCCGGCGGACCCACCGCTGTATTTTCTTATTTTCAGATTGTAACATGCCGCAAAAATAAAGTTTATCCCCCAATAAATACTATACTTTTACACTAATTTAGGAGAAATTCCGCTATTTTTCTACCTAAATCGAACATAATTATACTTCACACATCTCTTTATTCCCTATCTTTGACTCCCGAAACAAACCTAATTTTATTTACCCATGAAGAAACAGCTACTTACATGCTGCCTGACCATGCTAGGACTGGCAGCCTTACAGGCACAAAACAATGAATGGAAAAACCCCGAAGTGAATTCCGTAAACAGAGCTCCCATGCACACTAATTACTTCGCCTATACCTCTGCCGACGAGGCACAAGCGGGAGCGAAAGAATCTTCTAAGAATTTTATGAGCTTGAACGGCACATGGAAATTTAACTGGGTCAGGAATGCCGAAGCCCGTCCCACTGATTTCTACCGGACAGATTTTAATGACAAAGGATGGAATAACCTGAAAGTACCCGGAGTATGGGAACTGAACGGCTACGGCGATCCCATCTATGTAAATGTAGGATATCCCTGGCGTAACCAATTTAAGAACAACCCTCCCCAAGTGCCTACCGAGAACAATCACGTAGGTTCCTATCGGAAAGAAATAATGATTCCGGCTGACTGGAAAGATAAAGAGATATTCGCTCACTTCGGCTCGGTCACCTCTAACATATACTTATGGGTAAATGGTCGCTATGTAGGATATAGCGAAGATAGCAAACTCGAAGCAGAGTTCAATCTTACTAATTACCTGAAGCCCGGCAAGAACCTGATTGCATTTCAGGTGTTCCGCTGGTGTGATGGTACCTACCTCGAAGACCAAGACTTTTTCCGCTATTCTGGCGTGGGTCGTGACTGCTATCTGTATGCACGCAACAAACAATACATGCAAGACATACGCGTCACTCCTCAATTGGACGCACAATATAAAGATGCAACACTCAACGTAGCCATCAACCTCAAAGGAAGCGGCAACGTAGACCTGGTTTTGCTCGATGCAAAAGGAAATAGCGTGGCAACGAGCGGTGTAAAAGGTTCTGGCAAAATAGTGACAGATTTGCCTGTCAGCAACCCAGCGAAATGGTCGGCAGAAACTCCTAACCTCTACACTCTCACGGCTACCTTAAAGAAAGGTAACGAGATTCTCGAAGTAATCCCTGTAAAAGTAGGTTTCCGACAGATAGAACTTAAAGGTGGTCAAATTCTAGTAAACGGTCAACCGGTATTGTTTAAAGGCGCCGACCGCCACGAACTGGATCCAGATGGCGGATACGTAGTATCACGCGAACGTATGCTTCAAGATATACAGGCAATGAAAAAACTCAATATCAATGCTGTACGTACTTGCCACTATCCTGACGATAACCTCTGGTATGACCTTTGTGACCAATATGGTATCTACGTAGTAGCAGAGGCTAATATCGAGTCTCATGGCATGGGCTACGGCGAAAAGACGCTTGCCAAGAATCCCCAATATGCTAAAGCACACTTGGAACGCAACCAACGCAACGTACAACGCGGCTACAATCATCCGTCTATAATCTTCTGGTCTCTTGGTAACGAAGCAGGCATGGGTCCCAATTTTGAACACTGCTATACTTGGATTAAAAACGAAGACAAGTCTCGCGCTGTACAATATGAGCAAGCGCGTACCAGTGAATTTACCGATATTTTCTGCCCCATGTACTACAACTATGAAAATTGCAAAAAGTACAGTGAAGGCAACATCGACAAACCTCTTATCCAATGTGAATATGCCCACGCCATGGGAAATTCGCAAGGCGGATTCAAAGAATACTGGGACCTGATACGCAAATATCCCAAATATCAAGGAGGCTTTATTTGGGATTTCGTCGATCAGTCTAACCATTGGAAGAACAAAGACGGCGTAGCTATCTACGGTTACGGAGGCGATTTCAATAAATACGATGCATCCGACAACAACTTCTGTGACAACGGACTTATAAGTCCCGATCGAGTGTTCAATCCTCATGCCTACGAAGTAGGTTATATCTACCAATCTATCTGGACCACTCCCGAAGACATCGCCCAAGGAAAGATTAAAATATATAACGAAAACTTCTTCCGTGACCTTTCCGCTTACTATCTCGAATGGCAATTGCTTGCCAATGGAGAACCCGTACAAACCGGAATCGTACCCGATCTGAAAGTAGATCCTCAGCAAACGGGCACTCTCACCCTACCTATCTGTACGGATAACATTTGTAAGTGCAAAGAAGTGTTATTAAACGTAAGCTACAAACTGAAAGCTGCGGAAACTTTGCTGCCTGCCGGACAGACAATAGCATATGACCAATTGACTATCCGCGGTTATCAAGCACCGGATATGAAACTGACAAACGAAACATCTGCTAACATCACTCCACAGACTCCCTTATTCAAAGAAAATGACTATAATTATCTGATTGTGAAAGGAGAGAACTTCGTTATTGAGTTCAATAAGCACAACGGTTACCTGACTCGTTACGATGTAAACGGTACAGTATTTATGGAAGAAGGAAGTATATTGGCTCCTAACTTCTGGCGTGCCCCCACGGATAATGACTTTGGAGCTGGTTTGCAACATAAGTTTGCTGTATGGAAGAATCCACAGATAAAGCTTACCTCTTTGAAGCAAAATATAGAAAATGGACAGGCTGTAGTAAATGCTGACTATGACATGCCCGCCATAGGAGGCAAACTAAGTCTGACATACGTCATCAACAACTTAGGAGCAATAAAGGTTACTCAGAAGTTGAATGCTGACACCAGCAAGGAAGTGCCTCATCTTTTCCGGTTCGGCATGCAAATGCAATTGCCTGAAAGCTTCAATGAAATAGAATATTACGGGCGGGGTCCTATAGAAAACTATGCTGATCGCAACAATGCAAGTTTGCTAGGTAAATACCACCAAAGCGTAGCTGAGCAGTTTTACCCCTATATCCGCCCACAGGAAACTGGTAACAAGACAGATATTCGTTGGTGGAGACTGTTGAATATCAGTGGCACTGGACTGGAATTTGTGGCAGACGCTCCATTCTCCGCCTCCGCTTTGAACTATACTATTGAGTCTCTGGACGACGGTGCAAACAAAGACCAACGCCATTCTACGGAAGTAAATAAAGCACCTTTTACCAACTTCTGCATTGACAAAGCACAGATGGGACTTGGCTGTATAGACAGTTGGGGTGCATGGCCTCTGGAAGAATACCGCCTTCCTTATAAAAATTATGAATTTAGCTTTATTATGACGCCTGTATGGCATAAGATTAAGCTGTAAACACGGGGTACGGTTTCACGACTGAGTAAATGTTCCAAAAGCAGACGGCAAGATATTATGTCTGCTTTTGGAACATTTCTCTTTTCATATCTCCCTTCCCCTTCTATCAAAAAGGGCTATTAATTAGAGAAAAACATAGTTAAAAAACAACGCCCCTATGAACAAAAATAAGGAAAATTGAAGTACCTTTGCCGCCGGAAACTAAAAAGCCTAAAACAGTTTCCCTTTCTTTTACCTTATCTAAAATGAATAAACACCGGCAACAACGCATAATTTTAAAACTCTGAATAAAAGTATGAAAAGTAGAATTGTTTTATTTGCATTTTGTTTGGCCCTCTTGTCAGGTTGTGGCAAAAAGGGAATGGACTTAAGCGGGGGTACCCCGGAATGCGCAGTAGAAACTCTCCAGCCCACTACCGTTAACCTGAAGAGTTCATATCCGGCTACTATCAAAGGAAAACAAGACGTTGAGATTCGCCCACAAGTATCGGGTTTCATCACCAAGGTATGCGTAGACGAAGGTTCTATGGTACGTAAAGGACAAGTATTGTTTGTAGTAGATCCTACCCAGTACGAAGCAGCTCTTCGCTCTGCCAAAGCTGCCGTAGCGAATGCTAAAGCCGCTGTAAATACCCAAGAAATTACGGTTAACAACAAACGCGAATTGAACAAGAAGAATATTATCAGTGACTATGACCTGTCTATGGCAGAAAACTCTCTGGCATCAGCACAGGCACAGTTGGCATCAGCACAGGCACAGCTCACCACTGCTGAGCAGAATATGGGCTTCACTAACGTGAAGAGCCCGTCGGATGGTATTGTCAACAACATCCCCTACCGTCTCGGAAGCTTAGTCAGTCCGTCTATTTCCACTCCGCTTACCATTGTTTCGGACATCAATGAGATGTATGTATATGCCTCGTTGACTGAAAAAGAATTGTTGGCGCTCGTTCGTAAAGACGGTTCACAAAATTCTGCTGTAGAAACTTATCCGGAAGTGGAATTGGAATTATCAGATGGTACGCTTTATGGCGAGAAGGGTAAAATGTCCACTATTACCGGTGTAATCAATCAAAATACAGGAGCCGTAAGCATCCGCGCTACTTTCCCCAACCAGCAACATTTGCTGAGAAGTGGCGGTATGGGTAACCTGAAAGTTCCTTATCACATGGAAAACGCCATTGTAGTCCCTCAAAAAGCTACTACCGAGATGCAGGACAAGAAGTTCGTTTTCGTTCTTCAACCGGACAATACGGTGAAAATTAACGAAATCGAAGTTTTAAACATTGACAACGGTCACGACTACGTAGTAACCGCCGGTCTCAAAGCCGGTGATAAGATAGTGGTTGAAAATGCCAGCACCCTGAAAGATGGACAGACTATTAAACCTGTCACTCCCGCAGAAGCCCAGGCCAACTTCCAAAAAACACTGAAGGAAAAACAAGAAGAAGGAAAATAATTCAGACAGAGATAAAATATGAAATTAGATAGATTTATTAATCGTCCGGTACTATCTACGGTAATTTCTATCGTTATAGTGATTCTGGGTATCTTAGGCTTGTTATCGCTGCCTATCTCCCAGTATCCGGATATTGCACCGCCTACGGTACGCGTCTCCACTACATATCAAGGAGCTAATGCGCAGACGGTGCTAAACAGTGTGATTGCGCCGCTTGAGGAGCAAATCAATGGTGTGGAGAACATGATGTACATGAACTCTACCGCCACCAACACGGGTGAAGCCGACATAGAGATTTACTTTAAGCAAGGAACTGACCCGGACATGGCTGCCGTCAATGTGCAGAACCGTGTAGCTAAAGCACAAGGCTTGTTGCCTGCCGAAGTAACTAAAGTAGGTGTGATCACTTCTAAACGTCAGACCAGTATGTTGCTGGTATTCTCGCTTTACAGCTCTGACGACAAATACGACAATGAGTTTCTCGAAAACTATGCCAAGATTAATGTGGTTCCGGAAGTACAGCGTATATCGGGTGTAGGTGATGCCATGGTGCTGGGAGCCGATTACTCTATGCGTATCTGGCTAAAACCGGACGTAATGGCGCAGTATCATCTGATGCCTACTGATGTCTCCGCAGCTCTTGCCGAACAGAATATCGAAGCTGCTCCGGGTTCGTTCGGTGAATCAGGAAACCAGACTTTCCAGTACACATTGAGATATAAAGGTCGTTTGCAAACACAGGAAGAATTCGAGAACATCGTAATTCGCGCTAACTCGGACGGGCAAGTGTTGCGCCTAAAAGATATCGCCGATGTAGAACTCGGTCGTTTGACTTATGGATTTACCAACAAGATGAACGGTCACCCTGCGGTAACCATCATCGTATTCCAGACAGCAGGTTCCAACGCAACTGCTATTATTAACGATGTTATTGCTTTGCTCGACAAATCCGAATCCAGTTTCCCCCCGGGAGTGAAGGTTAACATCTCACAGAATGCTAACGACTTTTTGTTCGCTTCTATCCACGAAGTAGTCAAAACGTTGATTGAAGCATTTATTTTGGTGTTCATCGTGGTATACATCTTCTTACAGGATTTGCGTTCTACATTGATACCCGCTATCGCTATCCCGGTAGCCTTGATTGGTACGTTCTTTGTGCTTTATATCATCGGATTCAGTATCAACTTGCTGACACTATGTGCCCTTGTCCTTGCCATCGCTATTGTGGTGGATGATGCCATCGTCGTCGTTGAGGGTGTCCATGCCAAGCTGGACCAGGGCTATAAATCGGCACGTCTTGCAGCTATCGATGCCATGAGAGAATTGGGAGGCGCCATCGTTTCCATTACATTGGTAATGATGTCTGTGTTTGTTCCTGTAAGTTTCATGACCGGTACTTCGGGAACGTTTTACCGCCAGTTCGGTCTGACAATGGCCATCGCTATCGGTCTGTCTGCATTGAATGCCTTGACGTTAAGCCCCGCTCTGTGTGCCATCATGTTAAAACCGCACAATAAAGATGACGAAGAAAAAAAGAAGGTAACGCTTGCCAGTCGCTTCCACAAGTCTTTCAATACGTTCTATGATGGAATCCTGAAAAAATATAAAAAGAAAACACTTTACTTCATCCAGCACCCGGTACTGACCATAGGTTCGGTAGTGGTAGGTATGGCGTTGCTTATCTTCCTGATGCAGATTACTCCTACCGGATTGGTTCCTAACGAAGATACGGGTACTATTATGGCAGTAGTCGATATGCCTCCCGGAAGTTCTAAAGAACGCACCGAAGAAGTGATGCAGAAGGTAGACAGCCTCTTGTCTGCCGACCAAGCTATCGAAAGCCGCACCATGATTGTAGGCTATAGCTTTATTGCCGGACAGGGTCCAAGCTACGGTTCGTTTATCTGTAAACTGAAAAATTGGGAAGAACGTTCCATCAAGCAACGTTCGGACTTCGTATCCGGTATGCTTTACCTGAAAGCTCGTGAAGTTATCAAGGACGCCCGCGTACTGCTATTTGCACCGCCTATGATTCCGGGATATAGTGTGTCCAACGGTTTTGAAATCAACTTGCAGGACAAGACAGGTGGTAGCTTGGACAAGTTCTACGAAGTAGCACAAGACTTTATTTCCAAGTTACAGGAACGTCCTGAAATACAGTCAGCTCAGACATCGTTCAACCCGAACTTCCCACAATATATGGTAGACATCGATGCCGCTGCTTGTAAGAAAGCCGGGCTTTCACCAAGCGATATTCTGACGACGTTGCAAGGATACTATGGAGGTTTATATTCGTCCAACTTCAACCGTTTCGGTAAGATGTACCGTGTAATGATACAAGCCGAACCGGATAGCCGTGCCAACCTGGAATCTTTGAAATCTATCAAAGTACGTAATGGCAACGAAATGGCTCCTATCACACAGTTCATGAGTATCAAGCGCATTTACGGACCGGACAATATCAAGCGTTTCAACATGTTTACCGCTATGACTATCAACGGTTCGCCTGCTGATGGCTATAGTTCCGGTCAGGCTATCAAAGCCATGCAAGAAGTAGCTGAGCAGACCCTGCCGACGGGATACGGATATGAGTTCTCGGGTATGACGCGTGAAGAGCAAAGCTCGAGTGGAAGTACTACGGCAATGATCTTTATTCTTTGCTTCGTCTTTGTATACCTGCTGCTGAGTGCTCAGTATGAAAGTTACATCCTTCCGCTAGCGGTATTACTTTCCATTCCGTTCGGTCTGGCAGGTAGCTTCATCTTCGCCCACCTGATGGGACTTGCCAACAATATTATTCCTATTCTGGGAGCTGCTACCAACAACATTTATATGCAGATTGCATTGATTATGTTGATGGGTCTGTTGGCAAAGAACGCCATCTTGATTGTAGAGTTCGCCCTCGA
>JAUUNK010000281.1 GCA_030844565.1 Bacteroides ovatus | reverse complement strand
TGCGGTTCAGGTACACCTGGATACGTCCGGGCATGGGGGTATTCACCAGATACTTCTGACGGAAACCGCTTTCACTTTTACGCTTTGGGTGAGGTTCGGGATTTTCCGAGGCTGTTTCCTTTTCCTTATCCGGCCTTTTATCGGTTTCCTCTGCTGGAACTTCTACCACGATGACATCCTCTTTCTCAATGGCATCAGGAATGTTACCGACCATATACCCCCTGATTTCCTCTTCATTTACTTTTACTATATTCTTTGCCATACCTCAATTACAGGTTAAATTTTACAATCAGTTCATTTGCCAGTTCCTGCAATCCGCTGCCTTTAAGTTGTCCTGCCGGCGGTGGAAGGAGTGAACAGCGGAAATAGGTGCGGGTCCGGGATGAGAGTTCCTTGTCATAACGGCAGAGGTCCGGAATGGCTGAATCCAGAATTTTCAGCCCCTGTTTCTTCATCAGTGCCATATAGTTGTCAAGCACTTCAGTATTGCTTCTTTTCTTTACCTTGGTCCAGAACAGGAACACGTCTTTCAAAGGAATATTCTTCCGGTTTTCCAAAAACTTCATGACGCTTTTGGCAAAGACAAAACTGCTGTCCATAACGAAATTGTCAGCGGCAATGGGGGTCAATACATAATCCACATTGAAAATGGTCTGCAAAACGCCGGATATGTCCATAGATCCCGGCAGATCTATGAAAACGATATCAAAATCTGCTTTTGCCGCCAACTCTCCGGCCACCTGGCGTGCATTCTCCGGCTTTGCCTGCCTGATAGGATAAATCCTGCACCCCCTAAGCCTCTGCTCTTCCAACAGCACCATGTACTTCTTGTTCTTCTCCACCATCTCCATGTCCCGTTCCCTCAGATTGAACAGGCTGCGCTGGGTGGAGTCACAATCAACGATGGCCACACTCTTATCCATCGAATAATTCAGGAGACTGGCAAGCGTTACCAGCATGGTACTTTTGCCGACCCCACCTTTCTGGTTGCTGACCGCAACGAATAACGGATTCTTCTTCATAACTGAACTTTTTTAATGGTTTATTACACTATTGTTTTACTTGTCTGTTGTTTACTTTGTGACAAGGTTTGTTAGTGATATGGTTACTTTGTGCTCACCAATCGGCAAACCGACCAACCGATAGTTATCTGCCCTAACAAAGCAAGTAAACAATCACTGCCCACCTGTTGCAACAAGTGTTTTCGCTAACCAGCAATACAACGGACAGTTACTTGACTATTGGTTTGTTTTACCGTTTATGTTGCAAATAAAAAGGTATTTTTTCATATCATCACTATGTTTCAAGGGAGGTGACGACCTGTGTCACCATATGTCATCACGTTACATATAACCCGCTATTTTACAACAGGATAAACCGCCATAACTTTGCACCGACAACGGAACGGATACCGCTGCGGAGGTTTCCCGAAGCCGAAGAATGAGGCTGAAGGTCAAAATTTAATTTGACGAAGGAAAATTCATTACCAAGCGGTAATAGCAAGTTGTGTTTTGGGCAGCCCGAAATGATTCGGGCATCCCAAAACAAACTTGCCACTCGCCTGAAGGCTCGGGAGGGATTTCCTCCAAAGTCGGAAATCCATGACGGAAGATCAGTAACAGAAAAACCCAATGCGTATGGAAGAAAACAGAAAAAGAAGAAAAACAGGAAGTACGGGCAGAAAGCCGAAAACTGACCCGGCAGTTTACCGTTACGGTATCAAACTGACTTCGGAAGAGAACGGAAATTTTGAGCTGCTGTTTGAAAAATCCGGAATGAAACAGCGGGCAAGATTCATCAAGGCGATGATTTTCGGACGAGAAATGAAGGTCGTCAGAATCGACAAGGCTGCGGTGGATTACTACATCAGACTGACAAATTTCTATCACCAGTTCCAGGCTATCGGTAACAACTACAACCAGACGGTAAAAGCTGTCAAGTCCAATTTCGGTGAAAAACGGACATTCGCCTTGCTCCGTAATCTGGAGAAGGCCACCATCGATCTGGTGGTGCTGAGCAAAAGGATTATCATGCTTACCCGGGAGTTTGAGGAGGAATACCTGATAAAAAGGAATAAGGAGGAACAGCAGAATGGTGGCTAAAATCAACAGAGGTGTATCGCTTTACGGAGCGGTCATCTACAACCAGCGGAAAGTGGACGAGTCCACCGCCCGTATCATCACGGGCAACCGTATGATTACCAATATCACCGGAAATCCCCATAATGTCATGCAGCAGACACTATGGGCTTTCGACAGCTACCTTGCCGCCAACAGGAACACGGAGAAGCCGGTACTGCATATCTCCCTGAACCCATCGGTGGACGACCGCCTCACGGACGGGCAGTTCGCGGAACTGGCACGCGAGTACATGCAGAAGATGGGGTACGGCGACCAGCCCTACATCGTCTATCTGCACGAGGACATCGACCGCAGGCATGTCCATATCGTCTCCACCTGTGTAAAGGAGAACGGCGAAAAAATCAGTGACGCATACGAATGGAACCGTTCGATGAAAGCCTGCCGGGAACTGGAAAGGAAGTTCGGACTGAAGCAGGTGGAGAACAAACGGAAGGAATTGCTTGAACCATACCTGAAAAAAGCGGACTACCAAAGCGGTGATGTAAAGAAGCAGGTGTCCAACATCGTAAAGAGCGTGTTCGGCTCTTACCGTTTCCAGTCTTTCGGGGAGTACAGCGCATTGCTCTCCTGCTTCAATATCGAAACGAAGCAAGTGAAAGGCGAATTTGATGGAGTGACTTATAATGGTATCGTCTATACCATGACGGATGACACAGGCAAACCGCTTTGCACACCCATCAAGTCTTCCCTTATCGGGAAACGCTACGGGTATGAGGGACTGGAAAAGCGTATCGGTTACAACATTCGTGAGTATAAGGCAAAAAAATGGCAGCCGAAGATTCGGAACGAAGTGGCACTTGCCATGCACGGTTGCCGTGGCGACCGGGAGACATTTGTCCGTCTGCTTACTGGGAAAGGCATAGATACGGTATTCCGTGAGAACGATGAAGGACGCATCTACGGTGCGACCTTCATTGACCACATGAACCGGGAGGTCTATAACGGCTCCCGTCTCGGCAAGGAATTCTCGGCAAACGCCTTTGAGCGGCTCTTCAATAATCCGGACAGCATCCCGGATTTGGATGCGCACATGCCGGACACCGGTCTGCAAAGCGGATTCTCCTCCGATATGGAAAGTGCCATCGAACAGGCTTTCGGGATATTCAACCTGGAAGCGAACGGTCCCGATCCACAGGAAGAGGCTCTCGCCCGGAGGCTGCAACGTAAAAAGAAGAAGAAACGCCGCTCACGGGGAATATCCTAATTACCGAATTTACCAACATTAAAAATCAGTTTATCATGCAACAGGAAGATGATTTGAGAGGACTGGCCAAGGTCATGGAGTTCATGCGTGCCATATCCATTGTTTTTATTGTCATTCACGTCTATTGGTTCTGTTACCGATCATTTGTGGATATGGGTATCAATATAGGCGTGGTTGACAGGATACTGCTTAATTTCCAGCGGACGGCGGGGCTGTTCTGCAACCTGCTTGTAACGAAAGTGTTTGCCGTCATATTCCTTGCACTCTCGTGTCTGGGTACAAAAGGTGTGAAGAATGAAAAGATGACATGGAACAGGATATATGCCGCTTTCCTTTCGGGGATGGTGCTGTTTTTCATGAACTGGTGGATGCTCGACCTGCCGTTCACCCCGACAGCCAATGCCGTCATATATACGGTAACGCTTACCGCAGGATATATCCTTCTCTTGATGTCGGGTATGTGGATAAGCCGTATGTTGAAGAATAATCTGATGGAGGACGTGTTCAATACCGCCAATGAGAGCTTCATGCAGGAAACAAGGCTCATGGAGAACGAGTATTCCGTCAACCTGCCCACGAAATTTGTCTATCAGGGCAAGGAATGGGACGGATGGATAAACATCGTCAACCCGTTCCGTGCTTCCATCGTGCTTGGAACGCCCGGTTCGGGTAAGAGTTACGCAGTGGTGAATAATTTTATCAAACAGCAGATTTCCAAAGGTTTCGCTTTGTATCTGTATGATTACAAATTTGACGACCTTTCCGTAATAGCCTATAACGAACTGCTGAAGAACCTGGATAAATACAAGGTCAGACCGGAATTCTATGTGATAAACTTTGACGATCCGAGACGCAGCCACCGATGCAATCCCATAAACCCGAAATTCATGGCCGATATCAGTGATGCCTACGAATCAGCCTATACCATTCTCCTGAATTTGAACAAGACATGGATACAGAAACAAGGTGACTTCTTCGTGGAATCTCCGATTATTTTGCTTGCGGCGATTATCTGGTACTTGCGGATTTACAAGGACGGCAAGTATTGTACCTTTCCCCATGCGATAGAATTCTTAAACAAACCGTATGCTGATATTTTCACGATTTTGACCTCGTATCCCTCACTGGAAAACTACCTTTCCCCCTTTATGGATGCCTGGCAAGGAGGAGCTCAAGATCAGCTCCAGGGCCAGATAGCGAGTGCAAAAATCCCGCTATCGAGGATGATTTCGCCACAGCTTTACTGGGTCATGACAGGCGATGACTTCACGTTGGATTTGAATAATCCTGAACATCCTAAAATCCTATGCGTGGGAAATAATCCGGACAGACAAAACATCTATTCGGCCGCATTGGGGCTATACAACTCCCGTATCGTGAAACTGGTAAACAAGAAAGGACAGCTCAAGAGTTCCATTATCATTGACGAGCTACCGACCATCTATTTCCGTGGTATCGACAACCTGATAGCCACAGCACGAAGCAACAAAGTGGCGGTGTGTCTCGGCTTTCAGGATTTCTCACAGCTTACCCGTGACTACGGTGAAAAAGAGGCGAAGGTAATCCAAAATACGGTCGGAAATATATTCTCAGGACAGGTGGTCGGGGAAACGGCAAAAAGCCTGTCGGAACGTTTTGGCAAAATACTCCAGCAACGACAATCCATCTCTATTAACCGGCAGGACACATCCACTTCCATTAACACGCAGTTGGATTCGCTGATACCTGCATCCAAGATTGCCAACCTCTCGCAGGGCACATTCGTGGGCAGTGTGGCGGACAACTTCGGGGAAGAAATTGACCAGAAGATTTTCCACGCACGGATTATTGTCGATAGCGAAAAGGTAGCGGCGGAAACAAAGGCTTACAAGAAGATACCTGTCATCAATGAGTTCAAGGACGAGAATGGCAACGATATCATGCAGCAACAGATAGACCGGAACTATTCCCAAATCAAGGCGGATGTGGTGCAGATAATCGAGGATGAGATGAAACGAATCGCAAACGACGAGAACCTGAAACATTTGTTACAGGAGAAATAACCGGTGGGTGACAAAAATACGGGCGGGGCAAATCTGATACATTGTCCCGCCCGTCATTCTTTTAATCCTGATTTTCAGAAATTTCCTCTTTAAGTAATTTGTTTATGGTCGTTATTGTGTGGGTCTGAAAGTAATTTTTTAGTTCGGCATCATCTTTCAGCAGTATGCCACATTCTTCATCAAAAGTTCCAATGATATATTTTTTTAATTCGGAGAAACTTTCTGCAAACGGTATCTGTCTGTTTTCCTGCCAGTATCCGGTCGTGACTTCGGAGACAAACGCTTTCAATACGGCTTTTTCCTCCTTGTCCAGTTTCTTGAAAGGCATTGTTTCCCGGCTCACGTGCAATGGCTCCCGTAAAATATCCTCCGGATTTTTACCGTTACGTATAGCGGACATACAACTTTTACAGATATGTTGTGCGTGTCCTTTGCCTGAGAACTTCTCGTTCGCCTTATAGTTGCCACAGATACGGCAATAGTGCCCCTGTTGTTTCTTCTTCTTTTTCGCCATGCCTATTGTTGTTTTAATAATTCCAGACCTTTTTCCGTCAGACGGTATTTCTGCTTCGGGTGGCTCGGCTGTTCCGGGTACAATGGAACGATATATCCTTCATTCAATGCGGGATGCAAGTAGTTCGTCCTAAATGTGGGACGGTGGTTCAGTTCCAATGCTTCCATTATTTCTTTTACGGACAATTCTCCTTCATCCAGTATTTTTACCAAAGCAAGAACCTGATCGGTACTTGGTCGGTACTTGGTCGGTGCTTGGTCGGTACTTGGTCGGTTTGTC
>JAUUNK010000280.1 GCA_030844565.1 Bacteroides ovatus | reverse complement strand
AATGAAAAAAATACAACTGACCGACACACATAAAGAAAAGCTGTTTCAAATCCCCCTTTTTCGGAATTTGCCCTTAAACATTAAAGAATCCCTATTGGAGAAACTAGATTTCGTAGTCTATATAGCAAACAAGAAAGAGATAGTTGTTACGCAGGGAACGCCTTGCAACAAACTGTATGTGTTGTTGGAAGGGAAATTGCGCACGGATATTATCGACGGACTGGGAAATGAAGTGATGATTGAATATATCATTGCGCCACGCACTTTTGCCACTCCACATCTTTTTAGCTCGGACAACACATTGCCGGCTACTTTCACTGCCCTTGAGGACAGTGTGATACTTATGGCAACAAAGGATTCTACCTTTAAAGTTATCAGCCAGGACCCGCAAGTATTGCACAATTTTCTCTGCATTGCAGGCAATTGCAATATCTGTACCGTATCACGTCTGAAACCACTCTCCCGCAAGACTGTTCGGGAAAGATTTATCGTTTATCTGTTCGAGCACAAGAAGAAAGATTCCCTGATAGTGGAGATTACACATACGCAATCCCAACTTGCCGAATACCTGAATGTATCACGTCCCGCCTTATCGAAAGAAATTAATAAGATTATCAAGGAAGGGCTTATCACTATGGAAGGGAAACGGGTGGAAATTTTGAATAAGGCCGCTTTAGAGAAATTCATATAATAAAGAAACAGGGGCAGGGTTGAAACTAAGGAATAATTTGGCTCTTATATCGAAAACAAGTTAAATATATAAATGAGCCGAAGAGAAATAAAACTGTTTTTGCTATATTTGCAATCAGAAAGAAAAGCAAAAAAATATGACAGATGAACAATTAGGGCAAATGAAGCTTATCTTCAATTACAACGATGTATTCTACAGCTTCTTCTATGATGACCTCAGCGGCTGCGTACATCGTTCCCGCGAATATGCCATCAATTACGTCTATTCGGGTGAGATGATTCTCGACAATGGCAATGAGCAAATTCATGTCGGAAAAGGCGAATGCGTCTTCATACCGCGCGACCATCACATTACGATGTACAAGAAGACGAAAGATGGTGAACGCTACTGCGGTATCTTCCTGATGTTCACACGTCGTTTCTTACGTGAAATGTACGGTAAGTTGGAACAACGTAAAGTACCGACCAATACCGCGAAACTCAATTCCGGAGTGATAAAACTTCCGAAAACGGCCGAACTCGCCAGTCTGTTCGCTTCGATGACGCCCTACTTCGATCCGAAGGTGAAACCTGTGGATGACCTGATGCAACTGAAATTGCAGGAAGGTCTGCTCGCATTATTACATATCAACAAAAAGTTCGCGCCGACGCTTTTCGACTTCAATGAACCGTGGAAAATAGATATTCTGGAATTTATGAACGAGAACTACATGTACGAGCTCACGATGGAAGAGATGGCACACTACACGGGACGCAGCCTTGCCACATTCAAACGGGATTTCAAGAAAATCAGCGACCTCACTCCCGAAAAATGGTTTATCCGTAAACGACTCGAAGTAGCTTACGCCCTGATGAAAGAGGGCGGCAAAAAGGTCGTGGATGTTTATGCCGAAATCGGTTTCAAGAACCCGTCTCACTTCTCAACCGCCTTCAAAAAACAGTACGGTATGCCGCCGACCGACACATTCGTGTAAATCGGAGCAAAATATATTGAGTTTTTTAATTAAATTATTTAAGCCTCACTGCGACATCGCAGTGAGGCTTAAATATCAACTTACAGCTTGTTCCTTACAGTAACCTTACGGTAAGGGCAGCCCTGATAATTTACCGGAAAATATAGAGTATACAATCTTCATAGCAATGTGTATGCTGATGCCATATTGTCCACCGCCAAACTTGATTATCATAAATTCAGAACTACTTTTCCTGCCATTTGCATGGAGCTTTTAAGAAAATAGATAGTTGAGCTTTTGAGTAACTCCTTTTGAGCCCGACAATAATGTGCCGCTTATTTTATAGCCGTACCTTTGCAATATGAAATAGAACAATAACCATTTAAATAATAGAATGATGAGAACAGCGAATTTTAAATCCGCAGCTATCGCAGCCTTGTTAAGTATGGGGTTGCTTACCGGCTGCACGAACGGTATTACAAATCAAAAAACAAGTAATCATATGGACACATTGAATCTTACACAGGAATGGGACAAAAAGTTCCCACAGAGCGACAAGGTTAATCATCGTAAAGTAACTTTCAAAAACCGCTATGGCATCACACTTGCCGCCGACTTGTACGAACCCAAGAATATCGAAAGTAAACTCCCTGCCATTGCCGTTAGCGGCCCTTTCGGGGCTGTGAAGGAACAGTCATCGGGACTTTATGCGCAGACAATGGCCGAACGCGGATTCCTCACCCTTGCGTTCGACCCCTCTTATACGGGCGAGAGCGGTGGCGAACCCCGTAATGTGGCATCGCCCGACATCAACACCGAAGATTTTAGCGCGGCAGTGGATTTCCTGATTGCACACCCCAATGTAGATGCCAAACGCATCGGTATCATCGGCATCTGCGGATTCGGTGGTATGGGACTGAATGCCGCGGCAATGGACACGCGCATCAAAGCAACAGTAGCTTCTACAATGTACGATATGAGCCGCGTGAATGCCAACGGCTATTTCGATGCCGAGGACAGTGCCGAAGTACGCCGCAACAAACGCGAGGCGATGAATGCTATCCGGACCCGTGATGCACAGAACGGCACGGCCACTCCCGGTACGCCCGGTCTGCCCACTAGCATCAAGGGCGACGAGCCGCAATTCGTCAAAGACTACTTCGATTATTACAAGACTGAACGTGCTTTTCACGCCCGTGCCATCAATTCTAATGGTGCATGGAACCCCACGATGGCTCTTTCGTTCATCAATATGCCATTGTTAACCTATATCCACGAGATTGATAATGCTGTATTGCTCATTCACGGCGAAAATGCCCATTCGCGTTATTTCAGCGAGGATGCCTTCAAACGCCTCAAGGGCAACAACAAGGAGTTACTAATCGTTCCCGGAGCCAACCACACCGACCTTTACGACCGGAAGATTCCGTTTGACAAACTGGAAGCATTTTTCAAGTCAAACCTCAAATAAAATAAAAACATGAGTATATCAACTAAAAATAAGCATAACCACTTGTTGATGTTCATCCTCACACTCGGAGTATTCGGAATATTGAATACTGAAATGGGAGTAGTGGGCATCATCCCTATCATTGCCGAAACCTTCGGTGTTACGGTGCCGGATGCGGGTTGGACGGTCAGCCTCTTTGCGCTGATCATTGTCTTCTCTGCTCCCGTCGTACCGTTACTTTTTTCACGGGTAAACCGTAAAACGGTCATGGTGCTCGCCTTGTCCGTGTTCGTGATTTCCAACCTCGTTTCGGTCTTCACGACGAACTTTACCGTACTGTTGATAACCCGTGCGATTCCGGCATTCTTTCATCCGCTCTATGTATCCATCGCTTTCTCAACCGCAGCCTCTTCCGTTAGTCGGGAGGATGCTCCGAAAGCCGTTTCCAAAATCTTTGCCGGAGTATCGGCAGGAATGGTGCTCGGAGTGCCCGTGACGAGCTACATCGCCAGTGAATTTTCATTCTCTGCAGCAATGGTATTTTTTACCGTTGTCAATGCATTTGTACTGCTCGCCACTATTTTCCTCATACCGTCCATGCCCGTTAAGGAACGGTTATCGTATGGCACACAACTCAGCGTATTGAGAAAGCCCGTATTGTGGAACTCCTTCCTTGCGGCATTACTGATGAATGCAGCCATGTTCGGATTTTACAGCTACTTGTCCGATTACCTGATAACGGTTACAGATGTCTCCTTCAAGGTAATCAGCCTTCTGCTGTTTGTTTACGGCATGGCAAATATCGTCGGAAATATCGCAGCCGGAAAGTTGTTGGCACAACGTCCTTTCGCCACGTTGAAATACGTACCTGCCATCATGGCGATACTTTATCTCGTACTTTACGGACTAGGGAAACTGACCATACCAACGTCAATCGTCATTCTGATATTGGGAATATTCGCAGGTATTGCAAATAACGGGAATCAATTCATGGTATCTACGTCGGCAACCGAAGCACCCGATTTTGCCAACGGATTGTTCCTGACCGCCGCAAATCTCGGAACAACGTTGGGAACGGCAATATGTGGCATGTTCATAACCGTATGGGGAACACAATCATCTCCGTTGGGAGCTGTGGCATTCCTGCTTGTCGGAGTGGCAAGCATTATTATCAGGAATAGCTTAATGAGCCGCAATAAACACATAATGGCAGTGACAATATGAAGAAAACAGAACGACCAATAATCACTTTCCCAAATGGACAAACTGTTTGTCCGTTGGGACAAGGCACATGGAAAATGGGACAATCCGCCGCACGGCGGCATGAAGAAATACGGGCATTACAACATGGCATCGAACTGGGAATGAACCTTGTCGATACTGCCGAGATGTACGACAACGAGGAACTGGTAGGCGAAGCTGTCCGCGACTGTAGAGAGAAAGTGCTTCTCGTGAGCAAAGTTTTACCGAGTAATGCAAGCTATCGTGGAACGAAACTCGCCTGTGAACGAAGTTTGCTGAAGCTCGGAACGGAGTATATCGACCTCTACCTGTTGCACTGGAAAGGACGCCATCCTTATGAAGAAACCGTTCGGGCGATGACCGAATTGCAACAAGAGGGAAAAATCCGTTTATGGGGTGTCAGTAATATGGACACAGCCGACATGGAACGTATTGTTTCACTGTCCGGTGGAAGCGGCTGCGCCACCGATCAGGTACTCTATAACCTCGGCGACCGGGGCATAGAGTTCGACCTCATGCCGTGGTGCGCTGCCCGTAGAATGCCGCTTATGGCCTATTCGCCGATCGGAGAAGGACGACTTCTGCGCCACCCTACATTGGTGGAAATCGCCCGGCGACACGATGTATCGCCCGCACAAATCGCATTATCGTGGACTATGCGTCAATCCGGTATCATTGCCATACCCAAAGCCGGCAATGTAGCCCATGTGGAAGATAATTTCCGAAGCCTTTCCATTCATCTGACAAAGGAAGATTTGTATGATTTGGATACCGTGTTTCCCACACCGACACGGAAAATACCTTTGGCAGGTTGGTAATAACATGAAATGCTATAAATTATGAACTATAATAAGAAAAATGAATAAAGTCATAGATAGTATGCTGGCACATCGTTCCATCCGTTCATACACCGACAGAACGGTAAGCGATGAAGATTTAAACTCCATCATCCGTGCCGTACAAGCCGCACCGAACTGGGTAAACCTGCAACTCGTTTCCATAATTGCAGTAAAGAATACCGACCATAGAAGACGTTTAGCCGAATTATGCGGAAATCAGGTACACATTGCCGAAGCTCCCGTATTCCTCGTGTTCTGTACTGATTACCATAGGGTGGCTCTTGCCTGCCATAAGAAAGAGCAAACGCTCGATGAAGTAATGCAGGACATTGACACATTGCTCGTGGGAGCTCATGAAGTCGGTATCGCTCTCGAAGCGGCTGTCGTGGCTGCCGAATCATTGGGATTGGGAACAGTCCCTATTGGAGATGTACGTAAAAATGCGCTGGAAATTGTCCATGAATTGCAACTTCCGGAATATGTCTTTCCTATGTTGGGATTATGTATCGGCTACCCCGCAGAAGAACCGGGATTAAAGCCTCGTTTTCCACAACAGGCTGTCTTTTTCGAAGAGACATATAAGACTGATTTAAAAGATAAACTCGCTGAATATGACGTTATCTACGCCCATTATCTTAAAGAACGTCCATGGAATAATCGTGTAGGCAACTGGACAGACCTGGCAGCTGATTTCTACCGACATCCGTTTCATTACAAAGGAGTTGCGGATGCCTTAAGTCAACAGGGATTTACCTCGGCTAAAAGCAGATATTCGGTATAGAGATCAAAGTCCTAAAATCCCGGTCAACATAAGTCAACCGGGATTCTCATCATTCTGTTTATTTCTCTACCATTTAGTGAAAAATACTTTCGGATTGATATTCAACGATACCCATCCCCAATCCTGCCAGCTTTTATGATTGCCGGTTTTCACAGCGTCCATCGTCTTCGTACCACGCATAAAAGAATATCCGGCAGAGAGTTTCACATCTTTCATGATCGACCAGTT
>JAUUNK010000279.1 GCA_030844565.1 Bacteroides ovatus | reverse complement strand
TGCCGGAAGTTATTCCTCCGGCACGGCTTTTAACTTTTAATTCTCGATGCTCGTTAGTCCATCATCTCTTTCAGACGGTCTTCGCCTTGTTGCACTTTCTCTTGGATAGTGTGCCCGGCTTCCGTTGCTTTTTCTTTGGCAGTGTTAGCGGCTTCAGTAGTTTTTTCTTTAGCTACGTGAGCGGCGTGTTCTGCTTTCTCTTTCCAGCTTTCATGGTGAGATTCGTCGTTCTTGTTGTCGACGGTTCTTTCCGTTTTAGTTGTCTGGATGGTACTTTCGGGATTACTGTTAATCGTATTTCCCTGGTTGGTTTGAACTGTACTTTCAGTGCTCTCTATTGTACCGGTGTGACCTTGGGTCGGCTGAGCTGTCCCATTCACGTTGTCTTTTGTATAATTGTCCATAATCATAATTAATTAGTTACGTCCTATTTACAAAGCAACGGGGAGAATGGTTTAGTCATTTAATCTTCTTTAGCAGCGCTTGCAGCCTGACGGGTTCGTTGGTGGTGATGTAGTCCGTTCTGTGGTCGATAAGCCATTGCATGTCTTCGGGTTTATCCACTGTCCAGGCGTTCACTTTCATTCCCAAGTCGTGAGATTGCTGTATCCATTCGGGATGTTTGCGGAAGACGCTGTGATGATAATCGGGTCCGGCGCAGCCTATCTCTTTCAGTTGTTGAGGCGAGAGGTCTCCTTTGAGGTAGAACACCGGAGTGCCGGCGGGCGCCAGGCGGAGAAACTCTTTCACGGCATGCAGGGAGAAAGAGATATATTCCATCCGGTCTTCAAGCCCCATTTTGCGGACAAGGGCTACAATCTTCTTCACTGCCAGCGTTTCCCGTTCCGGCTTGCCGTGCTCTTTCAGTTCGAGGATGAGGCGGGTAGTCCCGTGGCGGGCGGCTTTCAGATATTGGGCGAGGGTGGGGAGGTGCTCCCCGTTGGAGAGAGTTAGCGCGGTGAGGCTGGCGGCTTTGGAACGTTCCATGCTCCGGAGCTTGAAGAGGGGGTCGTGGTTGACCACCAATTGGTTGTCTTTCGTGAGCCACACATCGAACTCGGAGCCGTAGCACCCGATGGAGTCTGCCTTCTGCAAGGCGGTAATGCTGTTTTGTGCCGAGCCGGGTGTCTTCCAATACCCGCGGTGGGCGATGACCTGGGTTTGAGCTTGCGCCATGCCTGCCGAGGCAAGCGCGATGAAGGATAGCATAAGCAATGTTTTTACTTTCATGATAAAAAGATTTTAGAGTGCCAAAGATAAGAAAAGAAACTTAACTTCTTTCTCCCTCTAACTTCTCCTAACTCCTATTAACTCCTTATATCTCTCTCTGTGGTTATTTACTTTTTGAACTAAAAATAATATATTATTTAACCTTTTGCTTATTTTAATACCTTTTACTCTGTTTCTGTCAACTTTTTATAGAAAGTATCATCTTTCTGTCATATTTATTGTTTATCTTTGCCCCCCGAAACGAAAGCATCCCCCAATGTTCTTCGTTATTCATAATTCATAATTCGAAAAACCATGTGTGGAATCGTAGGCTATATTGGTAAGAGAAAAGCCTATCCCATCCTTATCAAAGGTTTGAAGCGGCTCGAGTATCGGGGATATGACAGCGCCGGGGTAGCAATCATCAGTGATAACCAACAATTGAATGTGTACAAGACGAAAGGAAAAGTCACCGACCTGGAACATTTCGTCATAGAGAAAGATATTTCCGGAACAGTCGGAATTGCCCATACCCGCTGGGCTACTCACGGGGAACCTTGTTCAGAAAACGCCCATCCTCATTATTCTTCTACCGAAACTCTCGCTCTCATCCACAACGGCATTATTGAAAATTACGCCACTCTCAAAGAAAAGCTCCAGACACTAGGATATACTTTCCGAAGCAATACCGACACCGAAGTTCTCATTCAACAGATAGAATACATCCAGCTCACCAATCATTTAGATTTGCTCACTGCCGTTCAACTTGCAGCACTGGTCACGAAAGGCGACTCGGTGATTAGCAAAATAGCCGATTGCAGCATTGAACTTCCCGGAACAATTGAGTGTCTCGACCCGTTAATCACTACAGTCCCCCTCCAATTGCTAGCCTATCACATTGCGGTGTGCAAGGGAATGGACGTAGACCAGCCTCGCAACCTGGCGAAGTCAGTGACAGTGGAATAAAAAGATTAAACTTAGCAGTCAATAGAAAATGGAACAGTTGAAACATGAATGTGGCGTTGCCATGATACGCTTATTGAAGCCGCTGGAGTATTATGAAAAGAAATACGGAACATGGATGTATGGTCTCAACAAACTATACCTCCTGATGGAGAAACAGCATAACCGCGGGCAGGAGGGTGCAGGGCTTGCCTGCGTGAAGCTGGAAGCGAGCCCCGGCGAAGAATATATGTTTCGCGAACGTGCCCTGGGTTCGGGAGCTATCACAGAAATCTTCCAGACTGTGCAAAGCAACTTCAAAGATCTCACTCCCGAGCAGTTGCATGATGCCGACTGGGCAAAACGTACACTACCCTTTGCCGGAGAAGCTTATATGGGGCATTTGCGCTACTCCACTACCGGAAAGTCCGGATTATCATACGTACATCCTTTCCTGAGAAGAAACAATTGGCGGGCGAAGAATCTTGCTTTATGCGGAAATTTCAACCTGACTAACGTAGATGAAATCTTTACCCGTATTACCGCCATCGGACAGCATCCCCGTAAATATGCCGATACTTATATCATGCTGGAGCAAGTAGGTCATCGTCTCGACCGGGAAGTAGAGCGTCTTTTCAATCTTGCCGAAGTCGAAGGGTTGACAGGTATGGACATTACGCATTATATCGAACGTCATATTGACCTTGCCAATGTTCTCCGCACTTCCAGCCGGGAGTGGGACGGAGGGTATGTGATTTGCGGGCTGACCGGGAGCGGGGAGTCCTTCGCCATCCGCGATCCTTGGGGCATTCGCCCGGCTTTCTGGTATCAGGATGCGGAGATTGCAGTGCTGGCGTCGGAACGCCCCGTGATTCAGACTGCATTAAACGTTCCCGTAGAAACAATAAAAGAACTGCAACCCGGGCAAGCGCTCTTCATTAGCAAAGAAGGAAAAGTGCGCACCGCACAAATCAACAAGCCGCGCGAGAAGCGCGCCTGCTCTTTCGAGCGCATCTACTTCTCACGGGGAAGCGACGTAGATATATATAAGGAGAGAAAACTTCTGGGCGAAAAGCTAGTCCCCCATATCCTTAAAGCTGTCGACAACGACCTGGACCATACCGTCTTCTCTTTTATTCCCAACACGGCAGAGGTAGCTTTCTATGGCATGCTTCAAGGGCTGGACGAGTATCTGAACGAAGAGAAAGTGCGTCAGATAGCAGCTCTGGGACATAACCCCAACCACGAAGAGCTCGAAAACATCCTTTCCCAGCGCATCCGTAGTGAGAAAGTGGCTATCAAGGATATTAAGCTCCGTACCTTTATCGCCGAAGGCAACAGCCGCAATGACCTTGCCGCCCATGTATACGATATAACTTATGGTAGCCTCGTCTCCGGCGTGGACAATCTCGTCATTATTGATGATAGCATCGTCCGCGGAACGACTTTGAAGCAAAGCATCATCGGCATCCTCGACCGCCTGGGACCAAAGAAGATTGTGATTGTTTCTTCTTCTCCCCAGGTGAGATACCCCGATTATTATGGTATCGACATGGCAAAGATGAGTGAGTTTATCGCTTTTAAAGCCGCTATCGAACTACTGAAAGAGCGCGATATGAAAGATATTATTGCCGCCGTCTATCGCAAGTCGAAAGAACAAGCGGAACTGCCCAAAGAGCAGATGGTGAACTACGTAAAAGAAATCTACGCCCCCTTCACCGACGAAGAAATCTCTGCTAAGATAGCAGAATTGCTCACTCCCGCAGGAACCAAAGCCCAAGTGGAGATAGTCTATCAACCGCTCGAAGGACTGCACGAAGCTTGTTCCCACCACACCGGCGACTGGTATTTCAGCGGCAACTATCCTACGCCCGGCGGAGTGAAACTGCTCAACCAGGCATTTATTAACTATATCGAACAGATGTATCAGTTCTAAACGATAATCACCAGATAAAAGACATGAGAAATGTAACATTAATCCTCGACGACGGGACCCGTTTCTGCGGAAAGTCGTTTGGTTACGAGAAGCCTGTGGCGGGCGAAGTAGTATTCAATACCGCCATGACCGGGTATCCGGAAAGCCTGACCGATCCTTCGTATGCCGGACAGTTGATGACGCTCACCTATCCATTAGTGGGCAATTATGGAGTTCCCCCTTTCGACATAGAGCCCAATGGCTTGCCCACCTTTATGGAAAGTGAAAAAATCCATGCCGAAGCGATTATCGTAAGCGATTATAGCAATGAGTATAGCCATTGGAATGCCGTAGAAAGCCTTGCCGATTGGTTGAAACGCGAACAAGTTCCCGGCATCACGGGCATTGATACCCGTCGGCTTACCAAAGTGCTGCGCGAACACGGTGTGATGATGGGACGTCTCGTGTTTGAAGATGAAGCCGGGGTTGCGGTGCTTGCACATGTGGACGATTACGAAGCCATCAACTACGTGGACCGCGTATCTTGCAAAGAAGTCATCTCTTATCAGCCCGACGGAACCGCCTGCTCTTTTCCCTGCACGGCATCTCCCCAAGAAATCACTCCGGTTTCTGCCGCAGCAACGATAAAGAGAGTAGTGCTGATAGACTGCGGTGTGAAATCCAACATCATCCGCTGCCTGTTGAAGCGCGGTGTAGAAGTAATTCGCGTCCCCTGGAATTATGACTTCAACGCTTTACGCTTCGATGGATTATTCATCTCCAACGGACCCGGTGACCCGGATACTTGTGACGCCGCCGTGCAAAACATCCGCAAGGCGATGAAGAACGAGGCTCTTCCCATCTTCGGAATTTGCATGGGAAACCAACTCCTTTCCAAAGCCGGAGGGGCAAGCATCTATAAACTCAAATACGGTCATCGCAGCCACAACCAACCTGTACGCATGGTGGGAACGGAGCGTTGTTTTATCACTTCCCAGAATCACGGTTATGCCGTAGATAACGACACGCTTGGCGAAGACTGGGAACCTCTTTTCATCAATATGAACGATGGTTCCAATGAAGGAATCCGTCACAAAAAGAATCCCTGGTTCTCTGCCCAATTCCATCCCGAGGCTGCTAGCGGTCCCACGGACACCGGATTCCTGTTTGATGAATTTATAAACCTGCTTAAATAACCGACAATGATGAAAGAAGATATAAAGAAAGTATTATTGCTGGGCTCCGGTGCCCTGAAAATCGGCGAAGCCGGCGAGTTCGACTATTCCGGTTCTCAGGCGCTCAAAGCACTGAAAGAAGAAGGTATCGAAACGATTCTTATCAATCCTAACATAGCCACCGTGCAAACTTCTGAAGGAGTAGCCGCCCAGATTTACTTCCTCCCCGTGACTCCCTATTTTGTGGAGAAAGTGATTGAGAAAGAAAGACCCCAAGGCATCATGCTCGCCTTCGGCGGACAAACGGCACTCAACTGTGGTGTAGCACTTTATAAAGAAGGTATCCTTGAAAAATACAATGTGCAAGTGCTCGGTACTCCCGTACAGGCAATCATGGACACGGAAGACCGCGAACTCTTCGTGCGGAAACTAAATGAGATCAACGTAAAAACCATCCGGAGCGAAGCTGTAGAAAACGCCGCCGATGCCCGGCGCGCCGCACAAGAACTGGGTTACCCCGTTATTGTTCGCGCCGCTTATGCACTGGGAGGTCTCGGTTCCGGCTTTTGCGACGACGAAGAAGAACTGAATGTTCTCGTAGAAAAAGCCTTTTCTTTCTCTCCCCAAGTACTTGTGGAGAAATCCCTCCGGGGATGGAAAGAAGTAGAGTACGAAGTAGTCCGCGATCGATTCGACAACTGCATCACGGTCTGTAACATGGAGAACTTCGATCCGCTGGGCATACACACGGGAGAGTCCATAGTGATTGCTCCTTCGCAGACATTGACAAATAGAGAATACCACAAACTGCGTGAACTAGCTATTCGCATTATCCGCCATATCGGGATTGTAGGCGAATGCAATGTACAATACGCCCTTGATCCTCAGTCCGAAGACTACCGTGTGATAGAAGTAAACGCCCGCCTTTCCCGCTCTTCTGCCCTGGCTTCTAAGGCAACCGGTTATCCGCTCGCCATTGTTGCTGCAAAACTAGG
>JAUUNK010000278.1 GCA_030844565.1 Bacteroides ovatus | reverse complement strand
AAGAACAAAAAATGGAAATTTTTAAAAAAGGCAGACAAATATTGTACCAGTTCTGAGTCAGATAAGTAAACTTTATCATAGACAGTTTTTGTAAAGACAATATTAGTATAATCAGAAACACAACCATGTATTTTGTAAATAACTGGCGTTCGGTTATTCAGTGCATTTTGTAATTCAGCAGTATTATGTGGAAATGCTATTGAAACATTACCTTGAAGCATATTCTCAAGAATCTGGTCGAAATTAGTTGTTACAAAGGGAGTATGAAAAAGTTGAATAATTGTCGAGACTGCCTCATTTTCTGCTTTTTTTAGTATTATGTCCCATTCGGATTTACTGGTGATTCCTCCAAATGCAATATGAATATCTTTATAAAACCTATTCTTCCCTATTTTTTTCTCTATCAAATCGGCTGCTTCAATATAATCAAGTTCCACCAATGGTTTTTCTTTATCTAATCCAGCTTTAATATATTGTTCCTGAATAAATTTTCCCCAAGTTTTAAAACCAGCAAAAACAGACATTCCTGCTCCAATATATGGGACAATTAATTGTTTGGAGCATAAACCCAAAAGTTCTTCAAAAACCTCTCTATTTCGGGAGGAGTATGACATAATTTGTTCAAAAGTTCTCATAGTAGTAAAATTAGGTTTAATATAAATAATATGAGTTCAATATAATATTAAACTATTTATTTAATACTTGAAATATAACAACAAAAGCATTAAATTTATAGTCCTGAATATAACATTTAAACGATTACCGCTATGTTCGCAGCATCTAAAGTTACGGAAATTTATTGTATGGCGAATGATTTCTACTAATAATTTGTATAACACCAGAAAAATATATGGTTTGTGATAAGAGACATAAGCATCGTAACAAACCAGACCCTATGACTGATGCAGTAATTATGGTTATCCCTCTTTTGTTTCATTCCTGTGCTTCAGATGTTTCAAGCTACATCTGATAATCAATGACAAAAAGGAAATCCTTAATTTCATGTTCTCTCTGGAGAATGTGGATCACCTCGAACCATTGAAACAGAACAAATTCTTCGACAACATAAAGAGGAAAATTATGTGCCGCCCAGATACTGCTTAGAAAAAAGAGTCTTGACTGAAACGGCCAATGGCGAATTGAAGAATATTGCGCAGATTAAGCACTCCAGACACCGTTCATTCAATAACTTCATAGCAAACGCATTTTCAGCTATCGCAGCATATTGCTTCTTTAATAAGAGGTCCTCCACTAATCTCAGATTCGTAAACGAAGGGCAACTTGCAATTTTCTAATATTATATCGAACTGGCGTTAATGGGATGAAGAACACAAACAGAATCACCCTCGCTACCCATACCTGTAACGAGGGTGATTCCTACTATATGAAATTTGGCAAAAAGGAATTTATCCCATCGGATCTGGCGCCTCCCCATTTCCTCCACCTGACGGATTATCCCCAGCCCCATTAATCTGTGTCGATTTTACTTCAAACTTCTGAATACTCACTGTTTTCACCATCCTTTTAAGTTGTTCTCCGGGAGTAAATATAATCTTCCGTTTCCTCAGCGCATCCGCTTTCACATCATCCGCCACCGCCTGACTTTTACATCCGAACGAAGTCCGGAAGCTACCGAATTCTCCTAGCCGAACCGACAATCCATTTTCTAAATTCATCTCAAGAACGTCGAGCAGCCCATCCAGCACCATCTTCACTACCCCTCGTGGCGCCATCCCTACCTTTGTCACTTGATCACATAGATTGGCGAACGTTACTGTGCCTGCAAGTAGCGGACGTGCTACATACTTCTCTGTTTTAGTTTCATCGAAACCGAACGTTGTTTTCTTAACAACATACTTCAATGCCATATACTTTATATTTTTACTGCCCTTCTGCGGTGAAGAACAAAACAAAGATACGATAGAGGATTAGGGGAGAATCCGTATAGATCCATATAGATTCGTCAATGTCGCTAAAAAGCGTTTTGCGGGTTTAAACAGATAGGAAATCCCCGCTGCATCCGAAGTAAACTTCGAGTGTAGTCGAGCTTTATCTCTGCTACACAAAAAAATTCCCCGTGTCTTCCGGGCAGAGGACACGGGGATATGTTAAAGATAAAACTAATACCGAATCACATACTACCAATCTTTTGCATACGATTTGCCATCATAAACGACTACATCTCCAAAGCAAATTCGAGAAATAACACTCAAAGTACTTGCTACATTGGTGGTGCGAAGGTCATAATAGCAGATAGCTCCCATACCATCAACTACAGTTTTATTAGCATTATAGGCGACATCATCTAGATCATTATACGTATTCAGATTTATTGCATAAGCAGCCCATTTACTATTAGGAAGTCCCATATAAGGACCTGCATATCCACCAAAGTAAGCATACATTCCATAATTGATCTTGTCAGACACGGTAGAAAGTTCTCCTGAGTAGCCAAAATGGAACACTGTAATAATCTTATCTGCCCCCATTTTTGCCCGAAGTTTGGTGATTAACTTAGCGTATGAACCAGTGCTACTAGCCGGATAACCATTCTTGCCATACTCGGCCCACTCATCGTCGAAATCAATACCGTCTAAACCGTATGTTGTAACGGCATTTGCTAATTGCGTTGCAAAGTCTTCTACTTGTGCATCGGACATATTGGCAACTCCAAGCCCAGTATGATCCCCAAGAATAGACAATAGCACTTTAATACCTTTATCTTGTAGTTGTTTAATGTACTTTGCCTTACCGTCTAATACAGCTTGCACATTGGGATTATTATACAATGTAGCCTTACCATCTACGCCCCGAATGTTTGCTGCAAAAATAAGAACATAGTCGAAATAGGCTTTACCACTATTCTTTAAAGTATAGGAACCAGCATTCAGAGGGTTAATATCATTAACCTCGACATAAAGGATGTTCTTAATGTCAGTGGCACTTTTGGTAACTACAGGCGCTTGTGCCTGATCGGGTATCATATCGTCTTCGTTGGAACATGCTCCAAAGAAAAAACTTGCGAACAATAGCAAGCTCGCCATTTTTAGGATGTATTTCATTTGTTTGCGTGTTTAATGTGTTTTGTTTAATAAGGAATTTCTCATTTACTACCAATCCTTATTTGGATTGGTCATGTCATTTTGGTGGATTTATGTCTTCTTTCATAAGGCATCTTTTTAATAGGTTAATACTGCTTTCACTTACCAATCTTTCAACCATTTAGTTGAATGTATATTAAGATAATCATCTGGGCATTTAATATCAGCGGAAACCCAGACGTCACTTGTGTAATCAATAGGCCAATTTGTTGTTGCACCTATCCTCCATAAAGAGCTAGCTGTATTTTCCAAGCCTGCTTTGACCTTACTTAGATAATGTATAAAGACTTTTCCGACTCCTTCAGTTGCTAGTTCCTTCGTTTTTTCACTTACTCTCCTATGCTCCTCACTATCGGAAGTTAATCTTGTTACTGCTACTCCCCATTGATGTTTTTCTAACCCTGCTATAGGCTTATAAACCGAGTCATCTATCCACGGATTAACAGCGTCGTTTCTCTCATCTGCCCAAGCATAATCAATGCAGTCTCCTAATCTAATACCGTCTATTGATTGCTCTACCCCTTTTGGCGTTTCCTCACTTTCTGCAAACGTTATCACCCTATCTGGAAGCGCTTTCCTTAAGTCTGCCATAAAATTAAGTAAACTTTTTATACTTGGCAAATTTTTAGACGACATATTATAAGAATTATTTTTATCCAATATATTAACTCCATCCAGATTAAATATCTCTACTATTTTCTTTATCTGATATATAATTGAAGAACGTTCTTCACTCGAAAAATTAGAAAAACCAACACCTTGTCCTCCGCCTGTTATGCTTAAACACACTTTATGATACTGCGCTTGTAAGGGCATGATATATTTTTTTCTGTTCTTCAAAACATAGTTTAAGTCTTGCTTAATATCCAATTGAATATTGCCTTGTTTATCGTATTTGACCACAGCACCTTGCAGATTTACAATATCAAATAAAATATCATACCAAGAATAAGATTTGGGATCAAACATATTACTTACATATAAATATATTTCATTTATTAGCAGCGGATTTAGTTCTTCCGGGTCCAAATAGCCAATCTGCACATATTCCTTATCACTTAATTCATACTTGTTTTTATCAAACTCTTGCCACACATTCACAAAGTAATATAGTGTTCGGCTTTCTTCCGCAACTCCCGCTTCGCCTTTAGTTTCCTTCACTGTTAAGGGCAACAAATATATCCCAGGCTTTAGATGCTCATCGTACTTGACAGCAACATCCACCGGCGACGACTCCATCTTGCCGGCTTCCAGTGTTGCTATCCCGTTGTTAGAAAGTATTGCGTATCCTTTAGGTAAAGCAACAAGCTCAGTTTCATTAGCCTCATTATAGGCCTTCACTAAAGATTCATCTACGGTAATAGTAAAGCTCATAGCCTGCGTTACAGGGCGGGTAAGTTTTAAGTAACAGCCATCTGTAACAGACTTTTTATTTATCTCCAATACAATCTCCTTTTCTGCGTAGTTCGTACTCGATAAGACAGCAAACACCTGATCTAGTCCCCCCGTTTCGGGCATCTGACCGCCATCTACAGTAATATCGTTGTTCTCACAAGCCGCAAGCCCTGCTACCGCCAAAAAGCAGAAAAGCAAGAAGCGCAGCGAATGTTTTATCATATATTTCTCTTTCATATTCCTATCATATTTTGATTTGACTTAATCTTCTCTATTGATTTGCGGGATTTCGATTCCACTAGGCCACGTAAGCGGGGCATTAGCGATGGCATCAAAACCGTGCCCGGTCTGGTCGGTTATTACGTCGCCTTCGCCTTCGTTAAACCTCCAATAAGCCAGCAGTCCTTCCGAAGCGGGGTCCACTTCATACATCCCTTTCCAGATTTCTTCCTGCGTGCGTGCCACGCCCCAGATACGCATCTCGGCGACGTTTCCATTCAGTTGGCGAACTTCATTTTCGTAAGAACGGCCGATCTGGAACTCCACGTTTTTTGTACCGCAAATATTCATCGAAGTGATGGAACTTCCGCCGTAAGTAATCGTGCGGCTTTGAGGTTGCCCGTTGACATAGAGAATCAGGGTATGTGAAGGAATGTCATACGTGACAGCCACGTGATACCATGTCTTGGTAGTAAGCTGTTTCCCCTTGTCCTGTTCGGGGAATTTTCCTCCAAGCCCGGAAAGTTGCAACTGCGCCCGCGGGAAGTCTGCATCGCCCAAGCGAAGCAGGAAGTAGTCTTCCACTCCCATAATGGTACTGATAATAGAAGTCCCCGGCTGGTTGTTGGGACCGCTGTAAGTAAAGTCGTCTACGTAGACAAGGGCTTCCATCGTGCAGGCGATCAGGTTTTTGAGGATGCCGTTCTTTGATTCATCAAGGAAAGAAGGTACTTCCAGGTAATTGTCTTTCAAATTAGCCGCCACCGTAATAGCGCTGGAGCGACGTACCAGGTAATAGACCGTCTTGGACCCTTCCAGCAGTCCTACACCGGAAGCCGTGCTGATAGTGAGCGGACAAAGATAAGTAACGTCAATTTCCAGTTCATCCAGCCCGGTAAAGAAGATAGTATCCGTTTCAGAAGTGGTTTTTCCGGCTGGAATGACAGCACTTTGTTTATGTAAACGATAATGTTTGGCATCCAACACGGAATAACCGGTCTCATTTTTTGTATTATAGACAGATACTAGGGAAGGTTCCACCTTAAAGTCTACCGTCACGTCTTCTCCCGCCGGATAAGCCAGCACTGCGGAAAAGGTTTTCTTTTGCCCGGTAATGGTCTTTTTGAAGGTCACACTCTCCGAAGTTTTACTGTAAGCAACATCCAAATAGGCAGAATTGCCAAAAGGGGATTTATTGCTATAATCCGTATTGTCGCATGCTACACACCAAACAGTGAGCATGAGTATTGTAAAGGCTTTAACAAAGTTCTTTTTCATCATTTTTCCTCCTATTTTATTGGCGAAGGATTCAAAAGCTGAATCGCTCCATTGGTTAAGGGATAGTTCTTGCTTGCATTATAGTAGTCTGCTCCTATATCAATCACATCCAAGCCCGCTACAGGTCCGGTTTGCATCACCAGGGAAGCAATTTGAGGAACAGCAGACATTTCTTTGCCTGCCGTGTCCGTCATTTTTCCGGAAGGGGCAGCCGAGAGGATAATCTTTTGAAGGGGCACACCTGCGTATTCATTCGCATAAGCCACTTGCAGCCGAACAGCATA
>JAUUNK010000277.1 GCA_030844565.1 Bacteroides ovatus | reverse complement strand
CACCGGAATGAATACCTGTTGCCGGCTTTTCAGAGAGATTTTGTATGGTCGGCAGAACAGATAGAAAAGTTGTTCGACTCTCTGATGAAAGGCTACCCGATCAGTTCCATGCTGTTTTGGAAGGTAAAAGGAGGAACAAAGACTGATTTCCGGTTTTATAAGTTTCTATCAGCTTTCATACAGTATCATCGGATATGCAACGATCCGATTCCTACAGACAATATCAACGATTTTTATGCGGTATTGGACGGACAACAGCGATTGACGTCATTGTATATCGGTCTGTGCGGCAGTTATGCGTACAAGGATTATAGGAAACGTTGGGATTATTCTGAATATAATTTCCCTACCCGGCATCTATATTTCAATATATCCCGTAAATACACACAGGAGGAAAGCGACAGGGAGTTTATCTTTTCCTTTGTTGACAAGAATATATCCAAGGAAAAAGATTTATTTATTGACAAGTCTAATGAAAAATGGTTCCGTGTAGGTAAGATTTTGGCTTTGCACCAGGATTACAATTATGGCATCGATGAATTTGCCGAGGACAATAACATAGACAAGGAATCCAAAAGACTGCTGAGACTGTTGGACAATGTCATCCATACCAAACTCAATATAAATTTTTACGAGGAGGATGAACAGAAACCGGACAAAGCCGTGAATATTTTTATCCGGATCAATTCCGGGGGGACCGCATTAAGTTTTTCTGATATCCTGATGTCCATTGCCATTGCCAATTGCAAACAGATGGACGCGAAGACAGAAATCAAGAATCTGGTCGAGCATGTACGTTCAAAAGGATTTAATATTTCTCACGATTTCATATTAAAATCATTCCTGTACCTGTATCATAAAGATGTGCGTTCCCTTATAACAAGTTTCAATCTGGGCTTTATTGAACTGGTGGAAAATAATTGGACGAGGATCAGGGATGCCGTTTCAAACTTGTTCGACTTGCTGAGATCTTTCGGACTGACGG
This sequence comes from Bacteroides ovatus, assembly GCA_030844565.1. GTDB lineage: Bacteria > Bacteroidota > Bacteroidia > Bacteroidales > Bacteroidaceae > Bacteroides > Bacteroides ovatus_A. The sequence continues at coordinate 5,310 of JAUUNK010000277.1, read as the reverse complement.
ATTTCACAATGACCTCATATAATGCCGCCATGCCCATACTATATTATCTTTATCACAAGGACATATATCAGGATTTTTACAAAAAGATGGGAAATAGGGAGGATTGTGAAATCATAAAAAAATGGTTGTTCTCAATTCTGCTCCGCAGGGCATTCGGAGCAAGCGCGGATTCCGTGCTTGCGCAGTCAAGAAGGGCATACACAACAGACATCACCGGCAGCTATATAAAAGAAACCGTGACCTTGTTCCCAGCAACGGAAATAAACTCGGAAATCAGGAAACTGTCGGATGTAGGTGACGATTTTATAGAAGACCTGCTTTACAGCCAGAAAGATTCACGATACAGTTTTCCAATATTGGCTATGATGTATCCGAATCTTGATTACAGAAACAATAACTTCCATCAGGACCACCTGCACCCAGCCTCTGCATACAATGATCTGGAAGAGAAAGACAAGGAAAAATATGGCTGGCAGGTCTACAATTCCATCCTGAACCTGCAGATGCTCGATGCCAATGAGAACGAGTCTAAAAACGCCAAACCATTGGAGAAGTGGGTCAGTGAACAGACCCGGAACAAGGATATGCGGAAATTCATGGAGGACCATCTTATCCCGGATACGGATCTTTCATTGTCCAATTTTTCTGATTTTATAGAAAAACGAAAGGCTATGCTGGTTCAGAGAATCAGAAAGATGATTAACTGATTGATATCAAAGGTATTTGCGGATATTGTTCTTCCTGCCGGAAGCACTCCGGTTACGAAAATATTTTTTAAGGCAGAAATCTGTTGGAGACAATGAATTTTGATTATGAATGAAAATAATGATGCTCCTTGGAGCGGAACGGAATGCAGTTTTACCCTTCCAGGAAATTTCCTGGAAGGGAAGGATGTACATTGGTGGACAATAGTGTTATTTGCGAATCCTGTACGGAATACTAAGTTGCTGCCTGTACCCTCCAATCCCGAACGTAGTCGTGACCTCCTCCACGAGATATACGCCGTTCTTGGACGGGTTACGGAAATCGATCAGTTCCACCTGTACGGCAGGAGACAGCCCGAAATCCCCGAATATGGTCACATTGCCGGTGATTCCATTCAGGTTGTAATTCCGGAAGTATTCAGTTGTCTCTTCCACAAGCCGGTCTGAATTGATGCCTACGTGCGGTGACATATACGGTACGATGGTATAGGTGGACAAATCCACCTTTGTTTTGGTCTTTGCCCCCGAAGCCGTCGTGTTTCCGGTCACTTTATGTGTCTTTTTTGAAATTTGGGTGGCATTTACCGTTTGGAACTCCTTGCTGCCCGGTACTGCCGGATCATATTCCGGATTCATGCGTACCGTCACTTCAAAGAACTTCTCGTCCGTTCCAAGCGCCTTGCCCGTCACTGCCAGAAACTTCGGGTCGGTCTTGACCACTTTCAGGTTGCTCTGCGCCACATGTTCGTTAAAATATATCTTGAACGGTCCGGCCGGGCCGTCTTCCGGAAATACCGGCTGCGCCTTGCTGGACGAATAAGGACGTCCGACAGCAATGGAAGGCATGATGCCTTCGTTCTCAGCGTCGTATTTCAAAAAACAATAAATCTTATATTTCGACCATTCGGAAAGAATGTCCGCTACCGTAAAGTTATCCGTCACCTTGATCTTGCCGATATGGATATCAAACCGTTTTGTATCGGAATGTATCTTGAAACCGGTATCTTTCAAGATATTGTATTTCCCATCCAGCACATCATTCACGGTTGTCCCCTTTGCCGGAGTTTCGAAATGGGGCGCCTGTTTCAATTTAAGTTTGTAGGCCATATTCTCACATTGTATTTCCAATGTACTGTCCGAGTTGTAGCCGGTAATGTAACCGTCAAACATATTTTTCAATACACCGTTATACCCCAGCTTGATATTGATGCGTTGCCCTACTTTAAAAGTCGTCTCATCAACCAGGCGTTGTGTGCTGCGCTTTTCGATAATCACACCATCCTGCATGACCTCTGTCGTTATCCGGGACACGTCTTTCCCTTCCAGTGTCATATTGCCGATAATCGTCGAACGGCATACGGTACCTTTCGGGAACGTGACTTTGGCCGTCCCGATCAGCTTCTTGTAGCTCTCGTTAATCTCAAGCGTATGAACCTCCGTTATCTCCACTCCGCTGCGAATCTTCATCGGATTGGACGGATCGGCATCTCCAATGGTAATACGACAGCAGAGAACATCCATTGCGGCTACACCCATAGGCGTGTCAGTTTAAGCAATGAGACGGGATCGATGATCTCCGTACCGAATTTGACATATTTGATCCATTTGTTCGTGTGCCTGATAGCCGTATCGGCCTTTTCCTGCCCGGCCAGTTTGAGCTCCACCGCTTCGGACGGCTCAACGGCGACACAATTGAGTGAATATGGCTGCACGTTCCTACAGTCCGTCGGGTGAAGCGTATACCCCTGTATAATCAGCTGTGAGATATTGAACTGGCGCAATACCGTATTGTCACAATCGACAACCCCCTTGTATTGTACCAGTTTAATAAATCTGGAAACTTCCGCTTCCGGATACACATCCGGATATTTGGATGTGATTTTACCGTTGATGGTGATCTCAAGGTCACCGCCGGATATATATTCCTTACGGGTATAATCACGCCCCTGCACTTGTGTCAACAGGATATTGTTCCGGCTGCCGACTTGTATCTGTGGTCCCAGGTCCACGAATGTAACCAGGCCGTATTGGCTGTTGGGCAGCACCTTGCACTCACTGTTGTCGTAATATTTGCCCTCTTGGGATATGGAGAGTTCCAGGAAATCCGCTACCGTCCGTCCGACAATGGAATCGGTATGGCTTTTCTTCTGTGCCACGGCCTGCTGCTCGCTGATAAGACGGTAGTATTGTCCGGTCTTGTTGGCCAGGCTGGATTGTGATTGTGTCTGAAGGTATTTATCCCGTACCTGCTGTTCCCAATATTTAAGGTATCTGGGATATGAACGCAACAATCCGTAGGCCGTTTGTGAGGTTATTTGTACCGCTGCCCGTTTGAGCAGGTCATGATGTTTGGAGAAATAATGCACCTGCCCGTCCTGCAACTCGGCCAGCCCCATGCCCATGGCAAGACGGGCTGAGTTGCTGATATAGCTGCCAATCGAACCGTTTCCAAGTATCCCCCCGCTTAACAAGGTCGAGGATGCAATTTGTATCAGTCTTCCCATTTTTTATAGTTTTTTTATGCGTTCCATGATGCGTCAAAGTCGTGGACAACATCAATAAGCGCCTGTGCCAGTTGTTCCTTCAGGTTCTGTATCTCCTCCGTCTGTCCCTCCTTTGATTTCATCAGGTCGATAGTCCTTACACTCAGCAGGCTGTCGATATTTACGATAACTTGTTTGGGGGCTGCGGATGACAGTTTGCCCGTGCCCGAGTAGTTTCCGCCGGCACCTCCATCATCCAGGTGTGAATTGGTGATCGGATTCGTGTCGAACGGACGGGTATCGTTGGAGTCCGGTTCGTTGCTGTACTGTCCGGGTGTAAATCCTGCTGCACGAAGGATATTCTCGGCCGCCTCCGCTGACCCGCCAAACGTTTGCCGGAGTGATGAAAAGAATTTGACAAGGACATTGTGCGCCAGTTTACGGTTGGCAATATTGTCTATACGCTGCTCGTCCGTGGCATCCTGCCCCAATGTCCGCTGTTTCCACCGGCCTTTCTCATCCTGTTCGAACCCCCAGCTCCTGAGCCTGTTAAAATCGAAACCGCCCTTACGCATAAACTCCTGCGCGTCTGCGGCGCTCGAGATGGCGTTACGGTAGGCTGTTGCGGCCCGTATAATCTCCGGTACGGTCTGCGTGTTCATGTACCGGGCGTAATCGTATGTCCGGGCGGCCACCGCTTCCGGCTTGTCACCAATATCATCCACATAGACGATTTTACCGTCCCTTACGTTCCATAGTGACTTGTCCAGATCCTTGTCCTGCTGGCCGAAACGTTCCTGTACCGTTTTAAGGAAGGCATCGACGTCCAGTGCCGTACCCATCTTGCCGAATTCGGCGTAGGCAGCGTCAATGCGTGTCTGGCTGTCCCGCTTGGCGAGGGTCACAAGCGCCTCCCTTATGTCGTCCTGACGTGCCTTGTCCATATTGTATATATGCTCGCGCGACACCATGCCTTCTGAGGAGGCAATGGCAAACTCTCCCAGAAATCCCGTCCACCAGTTGGATGTGAACGCACCGATCTTACGTCCCGAAGCCTCTTCGATGCTCTTCCCCGCCACAACCTCGTCCACGGCACGTTTTGTCTTGATCGCCATATTGTAGGTCTCACTCAAAGAGGAATGGAGGGCCTCTATGGACGGATAACGGCACTTGCGGTTCGAGGCGATTTCTTCCAGTACGGCATCCTTCGCCTCCTTTATCTTCCAGGTTTTATATGCCACCCAGCCCAGAGCACCGGCCAATGCGGCGATTCCCGCCGTGGCAGCAACCGCCCCCGTGCCCATGGTACTCAGAGAGGCGGCTGCGCCTGTCAGGCTGCCACCCGTGGCCACCTGTGTTGCGAACAGCGACTGCAATACCCCTTTCGCTCCGACAACACCGCCTCCGGACATCAAGGTACGCGTCATAGCTCCCCGTCCTGCCACGCCTGCGGACTGCATGGCCGAGACAATGGCCCTCTTTTGTCCGAAAGACATCTTGCTAGGACTCCCCATATCCAACAATCCCTGTACGGAGCCGACGGCCGCCGTCGCCGCTGACTGTTTGCCGATAAAGCCCATAGCGATACCGATATTGGTCAGGGCACCGGCCACCTTGAACAGCCGGACAGCCACCGCTCCTGTAAAAACAAGCGGCTCTATCCAATGGAAATTGCGTGCCACCCAGACCCCGATATTACCTATGACGGCAAAGATGTCCAACAGGGCGTTTCCGACAGAAACCAGTCCGCGGGTAAATTCCGGAGTCTTGAATTTATCCAGAAAGGAACGCAGAACGGCACGTACCGAGGGTTCCAGCACCTCGAATGCGTGCATGAACCCTTCGCTCATCCGGGAGGTAACCTGCGCCCACAATCCCTTAGTGGTACCCTGCTTTACAAGTGCCAGTTCCGCCGATATTCCCTGGGAACCTCTATTATGGGAACTGAGTGCACGCAGCCGGTCGTAATTACGGACAAACATCATAGCCGCATTCCCCCCGATTTTTCCAAAAATCGCCTGTATGTCCGCCATTGAGGCACCTTTCCTGTTCAGCTCCTCGAAGATGTCCGCCATGGGGCGCAACTTCTCCACCCGCACACCCTCCACGTCCCGCTTTTCCGT
>JAUUNK010000024.1 GCA_030844565.1 Bacteroides ovatus | reverse complement strand
GCTTTTGACTTTATTATAGCTGGGAGAGAAACACGCACCAGACCGAATGCTTACTATAGCTAAAAGTAGGCATATTAAGCGCTAATCTGCCACGTATGGAAGATAAATAATAGAAGAACGGCTACATATAGCATGGTTTTAGGGGAAATAATGCATGATATAAGGCGATTAGCATACTATACCGTTATATTAAAAAAAATTGTGTATAGCTGTGAATACCGTTTTGATAATAAATGTATTATAATAAATAAGAGATAATAAATTTACCGAAAATGGAGGAATTAAAGAGTGAGAGCAACGTTTGCTCTCACTGCATCTCTCACTGCATCTCTCACTCCTGAAATGCTGATGAATAAAGGGATATAGAGAAAAGAGTGAGAGCGTGACGGTAAAAAAGTGCTGTGACTCATAGGAAGAGAGAATAGATATGGGGACAATTGAAAAGACAAACAGTTCCTCCCTTATAGAATAAAGGAAGTCGCTGTTTGTCTTTATCAAACAAGTAAAAAGAGTATTTTATTTTCCTTCTTTAATTTTCTCCATCAGCAGTTTCATGTAGTAGGCGCCTACTACGGAGCGTGCCTTGAAGTTCATCATCTGCCCGGTGTTGGTATCATGCCAGTCGCTGATAGGAACACGGGAAGTCGTTTCGTTTGCATATTTATAAAGCGGGTCAATGAATTTTTGGAAAGTTGCATCGTCGGGAGACATGCAGGCAGTCCATATAATCCAGTCCGACTTGGTGTATTGTGCACGGGAGTCGAGCAGCAAGCCATATTTGTTCTGCTTGGTCAGATAGTAAGGGATTTCCGTATCAAACACTTTCTGGGGGAAGATATTCAGGTCGAATACTTTGTCCCATACGAGGTTGTACTTCTGGCTCCAGGTTCCCGGTTTGTCGAAGGCAAGCTTGTAGTGGTCGCCGTCCAATGCCATCTTTTCCCATTCTATTGCCAGTTTGCGGGCGGTTTCAATGTAGCGGTTGGCAGTGTTTTCTTTGCCTAGCATGCGTGCCATTTCACCATATCCGGCGATAGCCATGATGGCTTTGGCAGAAAGGTTGGCGTTGTGGGCGAGATGTCCGGCAAAGTCGTCGGTACAAAGCTGGTTCTCCGGATCGAGGCCATTCTCAATCAGGTAGTTTGCCCAGGTGGACAAGGTTTCCCAGTATTTGGCGGCATAGTCTGCGTTTCCATCCATCTTGGAGATGGCTGCGGCTGTCAGCAGCATGTTTCCTGCTTCTTCGATAGGCATGTCTCCACCGTAGAGTTGTCCGTTGGCGATGGGATAAGTTCCCAGGTCGTGCGCGGGATAAGGTTTCTTCCAGCGGCCGCTTTCACTGTAGTAGAAGATAGAGGTGAGCATACCTTTCAGCAGGTCCGTGTTGTAGAGCAGGAACAGGGGGGCGGACGGATAAGTGAGGTCCACCGTATTGATGCAGCCGTTGCTGTGGTTCTCTTTGGATAAGAAGAGCAGGTTGCCTTCTTTGTCGGTAATCAGCTTGTGGGCGGTGATAGCGTGGCGATAGGTGAGTGCAAGCAGTTCGGCATACTTTCTGCCGCCGGCTTTCTCTGCGTCAGCCATCAGTTGTTGATCGAAGGTGCGGCAACGTTCCATCAGCGAGGGATATGAAGCCTGCGCGCGTTCAAAGGCGTCGAAGATACTCACTTGTCCGTTGTGTTTCCAGTAAGCCATGCGGCGTTCATAGAAGTACTCGATGGAGTAGATGTCATCGTAGCCCACCATCAGGTAACCTGCTTTGCCCTGGTTGTCTACTTTCCCCAGGTCTTCGGTATATGCCATGGCAGGCATGTCTTCTTCGCTGCGGGTGATGTAGTTTTGAGTGTTGGGTATGAGCTTTCCACTGCTGATGAATGATTGTTTCATGTCATAGTAGCTGCCGATGCTCATGTTTTTGTTGGGAGCAGCGTTTGTACCCAGATAAGCATATCCCCAGTCGATGCGGACTCCGTCTCCTTTGCGTTTGACATAAGGCTGGTCGATAGTGCCCGCTTTGAGATAGTTCATGCCGTTTTTGCTGACTTTCTCGGAGATAGTCGGTTGCGATGTCTCATGCACGGCAAGTTGCGGAGTTGTTTCAATGTATACTTGCACGTCGTGCTGCTTCTTGTCGAGCGAACGTACCCGGTAGGAGACGTAGTTGATGGGAGTCGAGATGAGGTCGAGGTCTTCCATCAGCAGGGGAGCGGTGAAGACAAGGTCCAGTTCCACCGGTCCGCAGGTGAATGTATAGTAAGTCTGAGTGGGCAACACATCCACTGACTTCTGGATGGCGGCTTCTTTGAAATTGCTGGGTTGCTTGTTTTCGCGGAAGAGTCCGAAGTCCACGTAAGCGCCGCCGCTCGTGTTGTGGCAATGTGCGGCGATAATGTTGGTTCCTTTGCGGAGTTTAGCTTTGGCTGCGGCGGAAAGTTCCACTGTCACGTCATTCTTCCACGACAGGTCGGTTCCCACCAACTTCTCGCCGTTCAGATAAAGTTCGAATACATCGTCGTGGGAATAGCGTAGGTAGACAACTTCGTTTGCAAAGTCACGGTTGGGGTCCAGTTCAAAGGTGCGGCGCACCCAGATGTCTTCGGTGTTCCATTCGGTGCCGATGCGTTTCATGTCCTTAGTTCCGAAGGCTGCTTTTCCCTTTTTCCAGGATGAGTCGTCGAACGAAAGCTGTGTCCAGCCGGCGGCGGGACTGTTGTTGGTAAAGCGGGCTTCCCAACGTTCGGTGTAAGTCATGGGTAGAAGGGTTTCGAGATTGAGTTTATCCTTGCCCATGAAGCGGTATACTTTTCCGTCTACTCGAAGAGCACCTATGAGGGGGTGTTCGGCGGCGGTCCAGTGTTCGGTGTTGCCTTCTGTCAGTTCGTTGTAGGGAGACCAGATGGCGAGGTAAGTGTCGGAGGTAATCAGCGGTACGGACGGAGCGCGCAAGGCGATGTCGCGGCTGGTTTTAAACAGGTCAGTTGCCTGCATGTTGAGTGCAAGGCAAACTGACATGATTGTTGTGAATAGTTTTTTCATTCAGAATAAGTCTCTTATTTGTTTAGTGAGTTGCAAACCTTTTGGTTGATAGCCCGGATGCGTGGTTCGTCAACTTTGATGACTTTGCGGTCGTAAGTAACCAATCCGTTCACTTCTTCTTCTACATCCGTAATCTGTGTATATACAGCGGCCGAGAAACCTTTCTGGATAAGTTGTAAAAGGTGGTCGGCATACTTGATATACTCGTTCGTCACTTCTTCGGGTGTGTTGAACTTAACGTATCCCCAGTTCTTATCGGGCAACCAGAGGTGTCCTTTAAGTGCCATACCGATGCCTCCGTATTCGCCGAGTACAGTGGCGCGTTGCGGGTCGTAGAGATATAAGTCCGGTCCCGGGTAGTTGTGCAGGTCGAGGATGTCTCCGCATGTATAATGGTTACCGCCACTGGCAGGATTTACCAAACGGCTGGGGTCATATTTTTTAGTCCATGCTGCGATTTCAGGAGATTTGAACTGCCCCCATGATTCGTTGAAGGGAACCCATACGCCGATACACGGGTTAGAGTACAGGTAATCCATGATTTCTTTCCATTCTTTGCGATAGTTAGCTTCCGATTCGGCAGAACGGGTGGCGTCTGCACCGTTGTAGTAATTATGAGTTTGCCATTGTGCAGGACCTCTTCCGCCGTTGGGCATGTCTTGCCATACAATCAGACCCAGTTGGTCGCAGTAAGTATACCAGCGTGCCGGTTCCACTTTCACGTGTTTGCGCACCATGTTGTAACCGAAGTCTTTAATCTTCTTCAAGTCATACACGAGAGCCTCGTCGGTGGGAGCGGTATAAAGTCCGTCAGGCCACCATCCCTGGTCGAGCGGGCCGAATTGGAAATAGTCTTTGTTGTTGAGTTGCAAGCGTGTGATGCCGTTCCTATCGCGATGAGTAGAGAACTTACGCAGAGCGGTGTAGCTCTTTACCTGGTCTACCACTTTGCCGTCTTTGTAAAGAGTGACTTCCATGTTGTAGAGGAAAGGAGATTCGGGCGACCACAGTTTGGCGTCTTGCGGCATAGCTATTTCTACAGGCACTCCGTTGAGAGCGGCGCCTTTGGCTACGATGTTCTTTCCGTCGAATACCTTAACTTCTATTTTGTCCGAAGAGGAGTTATTGGTGAAGGCTTCTACTTTAATCATCTTTTTATCGATGTCCGGAGTGGTTTTCAAGCTTGAGATGTGTTGTTGTGCTACCGGTTCCAGCCAAACGGTTTGCCAGATACCTGTAACGGGAGTGTACCAGATACCGCCCGGGCGTTCTACTTGCTTTCCGCGTGGTTGTTCGCCGCGGTCGGCGGGGTCCCATACTTTTACAACCATCCGGTTGCTTCCTTTTTTATTCAATACGGAGGTGATGTCGAAAGAGAATGGAGTGAAGCCACCTGTATGTTGACCCACTTTCACATCGTTTACCCATACGTCAGCTTTCCAGTCTACCGCTCCGAAATGCAGCAACACTTGCTTGCCTTTCCAGGAAGCGGGAACGTCGAAACTGCGGCTGTACCATAATTCTTGATTTTCATTGATAGTCTTGCCTACACCTGACAGAGAAGATTCTACGGCAAAAGGCACCAGAATCTCACCTTCATAAGCAGCAGGAGCGGGTGTTCCCTTTTTAGTGATAGCATAGTTCCAACTACCGTTGAGGTTTTTCCATTCATTGCGTTCCATGATGGGGCGCGGATATTCGGGCAATACGTTTTGGGGATTTAGTTGTTCGCCCCACGTGGTTTTAATTTTATTACCGGCAGGCTTCCATTGAGCGAATGTCGGGCTGCATAAGACTGCTGCAAGTAGCAGAGCTAGAAAGTTTTTTCTCATGGCATACTTTTTTTGTGTTATTAAAAAATAGAATGATGTTTCTCAATAAAAAGATATGATGCAAAGAAAAAGCAAATGGAAGAAAATGTAGGAAATTTACTGTTCAATAAATAGCAAATACTCTTCATTTTAATGTAAAAACGAGAGGAAAATAGAGAAATGGTCAAATTTTATCCTTTCTTGAACAGATTTTATCGTATGTTGCAGGCAGGTGATTGCGGCTGTATAAGGGAATAGAATAAGAGAGTGTCTCCGTTGGAGGGGACACTCTCTTATTCATAGTTATTTATTAATTGATGCTGTTCCCGAAGGTTTGGGCAATGCCACTCCTTCTTTGCCGGGAATGCCCAATATCGGTATCCCCTCTTTGTCATATTCTATTTTCTGGATACGGGGTGAACGGGAGTCTGCGGCACCGGCGGCGTCATTCGATGTTTGCCGGGCGTGATACAACATATACCATTCTTTGCCGTCGGGCGAAGGGACGAAAGAGATTCCTCCAGGACAATACACGTCGTTTTCGGGATGTTGTTGGAAGACAGGAGTGGGAGATTTCTTCCACGAAGCAGGGTCGAGCAAGTTGGCGTGAGCATCGGCGGTAAGTAGCCCCACGCAATAATAAGGCGTCCAACTGCCGCTGGCGGAGTAGAAGATGCATACTTTATCTTTATCCTTGGATGGGAAGTATTGAGGCGCTTCATTCACATGGATGGGATAGGCGGTTTTGCTGCCATCGGGGTTTACCCATTGGCATTCCCATTCGTATTCGGGCTTCGAGATGAGCACTCTATCCGATGATAAGGTCCACGGATTCTCCATAGTGGCAATGTAGAGACATTGTGTTTCGTGGTCGATTCTCCGTTTTTGCCAGCCACACCAGATCAAGTATCGTTGTCCGTCGTGCTCGAAAGTGCTTGCGTGGATAGCCCAGTTGTTGTTCTTGTCTGTGGCAATGCGCCCTTTCATTACAAATTTCCCTTCCAGCGGATTGGCGGCTTCGTTCTCGATGACGTATATCTGGTGGTTGTCCATGTTGCCGTCGTCTGCTGCAAAGTAGACATACCATTTGTTGTCGATACGGTGGAGTTCGGGCGCCCAAAGGTGAAAGGAATTCTCCGGCTGGCTGGGGCGCCATACTTCTTTGCGGGTAGCATGCGCCAGGTCGGTTATATCATTGGTTTCCCAAAGCACGATTTTGTCTTCGGCGCCTTGTGTATAGTAGTATTTTCCTTCGTGAAAGATAGCCCACGGTTCGGCTCCGGTGGGGAGTAGGGGGTTGGTATAAACTGTTTCGCCGGAGGGATTAGTTGCCACCGGTTCCTTTTTTTTATTCTGGCAAGAAAGACAGCACAGAGTGAGGATGAATAAAAAATAAAATCGAATTTTCATGGCAGTGTTTATTCTAAAGATAGCTGCAAAGTAAACACAAAATGTTTAATTAGTAGCAAAATGGTTAGTTTTTGTCATTAAATGAATAAGAATTATCCTATATTACCGATTCTTTTCTCCACCTTTGCATCAGAAACTTTAAAAGATAATATCATAAAACATAAGAATGTACCTATGAAGTTGAAATACTTTTTTCTTTCCGCGGCTTTGTGCTATTGTTCATCGTCTGTATTTTCTCAAGTGAACGCTCCGGAGAAGGAGACAAGTGGTAATCCTATTTTCAAAGGTTGGTATGCCGACCCCGAAGGAGCCGTTTTCGATGATGAATATTGGGTGTATCCCACTTATTCCGCTCCGTATGACGAACAGATTTTTATGGATGCTTATTCCTCGCGCGATCTTGTGCATTGGAAAAAACATCCGAAAGTACTCCAGAAGAAAGACATCAGTTGGCTACGGCGTGCGCTGTGGGCTCCTGCCGTGATAGAAAAAGATGGCAAATATTATTTTTTCTTTGGCGCAAATGATATTCAGAACAACCAGGAGGTAGGAGGCATCGGAGTGGCAGTGGCAGACCGTCCGTCAGGTCCCTTCAAAGATGTATTGGGCAAACCGTTGATTGATAAAATAGTGAACGGGGCGCAACCCATCGACCAGTTTGTGTTCAAAGACGACGACGGACAATATTATATGTATTACGGCGGCTGGGGACATTGCAACATGGTGAAGATGGCTCCGGACTTGCTGAGCATTGTGCCTTTTGAAGACGGAACGATATATAAAGAGGTGACTCCCCAGAACTACGTCGAAGGACCGTTTATGTTGAAACGGAACGGCAAATATTATTTTATGTGGTCTGAGGGCGGCTGGGGCGGTCCTGATTATAGCGTGGCGTATGCCATTGCCGATTCTCCTTTCGGACCCTTCAAGCGGGTAGGGAAGATTCTGCAACAGGATTTACAAGTAGCTACCGGAGCCGGACACCACTCCATCCTCAAAGGTCCGGGGAAGGATGAGTGGTATATCGTTTATCACCGCCGCCCCTTAGGCGAAACGGCAGCCAACCATCGCGCTACTTGCATCGACCGGATGTATTTTGATGAAAACGGACTCATTCGCCCGGTCAAGATGACATTTGAAGGCGTAAAAGCCAGTCCGCTGACAGGGGAGAAGATGTACAACAATCCGGTGATAAACTATAGTTTGCCCGATCCTACTGTTATCAAAGGCGACGACGGATACTATTATCTTTATGCCACGGAAAATATCCGTAACCTGCCTATCCACCGCTCCAAAGATTTAGTGAACTGGACGTATGTGGGCACAGCCTTTACGGATGCTACCCGTCCTACCTTTGAACCGAAAGGCGGTCTTTGGGCTCCGGATATTAATAAGATAGGTGATAAGTATGTCATGTACTACTCCATGTCCCGCTGGGGCGGTGAGTGGACTTGCGGCATCGGTGTCGCTACGGCAGATAAACCCGAAGGTCCCTTTACTGACCACGGCAAGCTTTTCCGTAGCAACGAGATTAATATTCAGAACTGCATCGACCCCTTCTATATTGAAGATAAAGATAAGAAATATCTATTTTGGGGAAGTTTTCACGGCATCTACGGCACAGAACTCAGCGACGATGGCTTATCGCTGAAAAAGGATGCTCCGGTAGTAAAGATTGCAGGCGATGCCTATGAAGGCACGTATATTCACAAACGCGGCGGATATTATTATCTCTTTGCCTCCATCGGACGCTGCTGTGAAGGATTGCGGAGTACCTATACTACTGTGGTAGGCCGTTCCAAGAAACTTTTAGGTCCGTATGTAGATAAGAAAGGCGACACGATGCTCGACAATCATCACGAGATATTAATAAAGAAGAATCAGGACTTTGTAGGTCCCGGACATAATTCGGAGATTGTGACCGACAAGAAAGGTGCTGACTGGATGTTCTATCATGCCGTGAGTGTAGCCAATCCCGAAGGTCGTGTATTGATGCTCGACCGTGTCCAGTGGAAAAAAGGCTGGCCTTTTGTTGAAGGAAACTCTCCTTCTCTTAAATGTGTAGCACCGAAACTTTAAATTATAAAATGTGACAGCAATGAAAAGAAATGTGATTTTAGGGTTCATGCTATGTTGTAGCATAGCAATGACAATGGTTGGATGTACTGGTAAGAGTGGTTCTAACAATGCGCAGGACATCAATCCCGCCGATACTATCTATTTAGGAGACTTGCGTGATAAGTTCAAGGGAGACACCATCTTCTTTACAAAAGTGGCTCCCGACCTCATTTTGGACGACTATCAGTACTTTTGGACTGCTACCGAGTCTTCCGCTCTTGAAAAGGGATTGACGAAAGAATATTATAAAAAAGTGAAGAAAGAGATTGCAGCTACTAACGATGCTATTCGCACTGGCGTGATGAAGGGCGCTAATATGAAGCGTGTTCCGGACTTCCAGAAGCTTCAACAGAACAAATAAGCGGTTTTTCTATACTGTTTCTTTCTTCGAAGATTTTAAGGGGTAGCCTTTCCGGCTCCCCTTTTTTGTTCCTTTGCAAACACATAATAAAAGTATTCTCTTGGAATTATTCACGATACAAAAACACGCTAAAAAAAGATTCTTCTATAGACCAAACTGTGTTTTCATCATCTGAAAATAGCGTTTTGGTCTGTTTTTGTCCTTTATTGAATAAAGATTTTCATACTTTCTCATCTATTTCTACAATCTTTGTAGCAGGAAAACTACTTAAAAACACATAGATATCATGAAAAGCAAAATTCTTTGGACGACGGCTTTATTGCTGGCAATATCGACACTCGGATACGGAACAGAAATTATGGACAACCCGGCTCGTAAGAAGCCTGCTTCGGTGAACGAAAATGTATGGGTGGCGTATGACGGTTTCAATCGTACACTGCTCGACCCCAATAAAAATATATATAAAACAGATACTTCGTTTCCCGCTGCGGTGGATCGGGGGCATGGAGCAGCAGCCATCTGGTGCCAACCCATCTACTGGGATATGGCAATGAACGCCTATAAACTGGCTACAGCACAGAAAGACAGGAAGAAAGCAAAGGAAATGAAGCAGCTTTGCCGGAAGATATACGAAGGAAACAGAGCGCAGTATTGCGGATTCGATTTCGATGATAATAACGAGAATACGGGTTGGTTTATTTACGATGATATTATGTGGTGGACCATCAGCCTGGCACGTGCTTACGAACTGTTTGGAGACGAAGAATACCTGAAGTTTTCTGAAGCCAGCTTCAAGCGTGTATGGTATGGTTCCGAAAGGGTGGGTGATACCGGTTCTTATGATAAAGAGAACGGGGGAATGTATTGGCAATGGCAACCGATACACAATCCCAAACCAAATAAATTCGGCGACGGGAAAATGGCGTGCATCAACTTTCCTACGGTAGTAGCTGCACTAACCCTTTATAACAACGTTCCGGCTAAACGGAAAGAACTCTCCGATGCACGTCCTGCCTACCAGACCCGGGAACAATATCTGGCAAAAGGAAAGGAGATATACGAATGGGGAGTAGAAAACCTGTTGGATAAAAAAACGGGACGTATTGCCGACAGCCGCCATGGCAACCACAATCCGGCTTGGAAGGCACACGTTTACAACCAAGGCACTTTTATCGGAGCCTCCATTTTATTGTATAAGGCGACCGGAGAAAAACGCTATTTGGACAACGCCATACTTGCTGCAGACTATACGGTGAACCAGATGTCGGGGAAAGAAAGGCTGCTGCCTTTTGAAAGAGGCATCGAGCAAGGCATCTATACTGCTATCTTCGCTCAATACATGGCTATGTTGATTTATGATTGCGGACAAACTCAATATCTTCCGTTCCTCAAACGGAATATAGAATGCGGTTGGGCCAACCGGGATAAGACACGCAATGTTTGTGGTGGCGAGTATGGTAAACCATTGCCTGCCGGAGCAGTTATCGACAGTTATTCGGCTTCGGGCATTCCCGCTTTGATGTTGCTTTTCCCTGAGAAATAAAAAGAAAACTAACCTCCTATTGAAAATAGCATGATGACTAAACAAACTCTAATTGCCCTTACCCTGTTGTTTGCCTCCACTTCCGGAGTGTATGCCCAAAAGGTGAGAAAAGCGGAAGCAAAGACTACCTTCCAGACTGCCGAGCCATGGAAGCCGGAAACGGATGTCCGGGCGGATGCCACGATGGTGTATGGCACGCTGGATAAACGGGGAATCACTTTTGAACAACGCGTACAGTCGTGGAGAGACCGCGGCTACCAGACGCAATTCATGACCGGAGTGGCATGGGGCGACTACCAGGATTATTTTCTCGGCAAATGGGACGGTGTGCAAAACCATCTCAGCGAAGGCCAGCGGGATCGCAACGGGAACGAGATAGCCCACGGACATCTTATCCCCTATATTGTGCCTACCGAAAGTTTTATCCGTTACATGCAGGAGAAACAAATCAAACGCGTCATAGATGCCGGCATCACATCCATCTACCTCGAAGAACCGGAGTTCTGGATGCGTGGTGGCTATAGCGAAGCTTTCAAGTCTGAATGGCAAAAATACTACAACTTCCCCTGGCGTCCCCAACACGAATCGCCTGAGAATACCTATCTGGCGAATAAACTGAAATATCACCTCTACTACAATGCATTAGACAAGATATTCACGTATGCCAAGGAGTATGGAAAGTCGAAAGGATTGGACATCAAGTGTTATGTGCCCACCCATTCGTTGATTAACTATACATCCTGGCAGATTGTGAGTCCTGAAGCCAGTCTGGCTTCCCTCGATTGTGTGGACGGATACATTGCACAAGTATGGACAGGAACCGCTCGTGAGCCGAACTACTACAACGGCGTGCAGAAAGAACGCGTGTTCGAAAGCGCTTTTCTCGAATATGGCTGCATGAAGTCGATGACTGCTCCCTTGAACCGCACCATGTACTTCCTGACCGACCCGATAGAAGACCGTGCTAAAGACTGGCTGGACTATAAGATAAACTATCAGGCTACGTTTGCTGCCCAGTTAATGTATCCTATGGTGGATACTTACGAAGTGATGCCTTGGCCGGACCGCATCTATCAAGGCTTGTACCGGATAGCCGGCACAGATCGCAAAGAACGTATCCCCCGTTCCTATTCCACCCAGATGCAGGTTATGGTGAACACACTGAACGACATCCGTACCTCGAAAACACAGATAAACGGAACCAAAGGAATCGGAGTATTGATGGCAAACTCACTGATGTTCCAGCGCTTTCCTAACCATAACGGATATGACGACCCGCAATTCTCGAGCTTCTACGGACAAACCCTGCCTTTGCTGAAAAGAGGCGTTCCGGTGGAACTGGTACACATGGAAAATACTCCCTTCAAAGATACTTTCGAAGGATTACAAATACTCGTAATGTCCTATTCGAATATGAAGCCTATGAAACCCGAATATCATGATTATTTGGCAGCATGGGTGAAGAAAGGCGGTGTATTGGTGTATTGCGGCGAAGACGTAGACCCCTACCAATCGGTACAGGAATGGTGGAATACCCAAGGGAATAACTATAAAGCTCCTTCCGAGCATTTGTTTGAGAAGATGGGATTATCCTCCCGTCCGGAGAACGGAACCTATCGCTATGGCAAAGGCTCGGTGGTGGTGCTCCGCGAAGACCCCAAACACTTTGTGCTGAAAACAGGGAACGACCAAAACTATTTTAATACGATAGCGGAAGCTTACGAAAAGAAACTGGGCAAAAAGATAGAAACGAAGAATTACTATATAGTAGAGCGCGGACCCTACACAATTGCTGCAGTGCTCGACGAAAGTGTTTCGTCTCAACCGCTGACGCTTAACGGCTTGTATATCGACTTGTTTGATAAAGACTTGCCTGTGCTGGCGTCTAAAAAGATTCTTCCCGGCGAACAGGGATATTTGTACGACCTGGGCAAAGTATCCGGCAAAGCAAAAGCGAAAGTACTCTGTGGCGCTTCCCGCATTTACGACGAGAAGACGGATAAACGGAGCTATTCGTTTGTTGCCAAGAGTCCATTGCATACGACAAACGTATCGAGAATCCTCTTGCCCGGCAAGCCCTGCAAAGTAGAAGTGAACGGCAAAGAAGGGAAATCACAATGGGACGAAGGCTCCCATACACTTTTGCTCTCTTTCGAGAACGACCCGGAAGGAGTGAATGTGAAGATTGAATGGTAAACAGAAATAATAATAGGTATTCAATTTTTAGTATGAAACAACAATTAATGACGCTGTTAGTGGGAGCGACCGCCGTATTGGCTGCTTGTGATTCCCCGACGGAACAGCATGACAAGAACGAATTGCGGGCTCCGGCTTATCCGCTTGTAACCATTGACCCCTACACAAGTGCGTGGTCATTTACGGATAAACTGTATGATGGCTCGGTGAAACATTGGACAGGTAAAGACTTTCCGTTGATCGGGGTAGCCAAAGTGGATGGGGAAACCTACCGCTTCATGGGAACAGAAGAACTGGAACTGCGCCCGCTGGTGAAAACCTCCGAGCAAGGTAGCTGGACAGGAAAGTACACCGTGAAAGAACCTGCCGCCGGGTGGCAAAACGCAGGTTTCGACGACCATGCATGGAAAGAGGGCGAAGCAGCTTTCGGTACTAAAGAGAATGAACATACGGCTAAGACGCAATGGGGAGAAGAGTTTATCTGGGTGCGCCGGGTGGCAGACATCCAGGAAGACTTGACCGGAAAGAATGTCTATTTGGAATATTCTCACGATGACGACGTTATTATTTATGTGAACGGCGTGAAGGTGGTGGATACGGGCAATGCCTGCAAGAAACATGTGCTAGTGAAGCTCCCCGACGAAGTGACCGCTTCTTTGAAACAAGGCGAAAACCTGATTGCAGCCTATTGCCACAACCGTGGTGCAAACGGTTTGCTCGATTTCGGTTTGTTGGTGGAACTGGATGGTAACCGCTATTTTGACCGTACAGCAGAGCAGACTTCGGTAGAGGTACAGCCAACGCAGACCTATTATCAATTTACCTGCGGTCCCGTAGACTTGGCATTGACATTTACTGCACCGTTGTTGATGGACAACCTCGAGTTAATATCACGTCCTGTCAACTACATTTCTTATAATGTGACAGCTAACGACGGACAAAAGCATGACGTAGAACTCTATTTCGAAGCGTCTCCCCAATGGGCGCTCGACCTTCCCCATCAAGAATCGGTGGCAGATAGCTTTACCGAAGGAGAATTACTCTTCCTGCGCACCGGTAGCACTAACCAGGATATTCTGAAAAAGAGGGGCGACGATGTACGCATCGACTGGGGACATTTTTATCTCGCAACGGACAAAGGCAACACTGCCTACGCCATAGGAAACGGCAAGCAATTGCGTAAAAGTTTCACGGGGAACAAATTGGAAGCTACCGCCACCAACGGCTATGACAAGCTGGCTTTAGTGCGTAATCTCGGCTCTACCCAAAAAGTCAACGGACATCTTCTGATAGGTTATGACGACATTTATTCCATCCAATATTTCGGTGAGAACCTCCGTCCTTACTGGAACCGCGATGGAAATGAAACCATTGTTTCCCAATTCCAGAAAGCAGAGAAAGAATATGACAAGCAAATGAAAGCATGTGCTGCCTTCGACAAGCAGATGATGGCAGAAGCGATTGCTGCCGGCGGACGCAAATATGCCGAACTCTGCGCATTGGCTTATCGCCAGGCGATTGCCGCTCATAAATTGTTGCAGGCTCCCAACGGTGACTTGCTATTCCTCTCTAAAGAAAACTTCAGCAACGGTTCTATCGGAACGGTAGACTTGTCTTATCCGTCGGCTCCTCTTTTCCTCTACTATAACACCGAACTGGCAAAAGGCTTGCTCAACCATATCTTCTATTACAGCGAAAGCGGTAAGTGGGCTAAACCGTTTGCTGCACACGATGTAGGTACTTACCCGCATGCTAATGGACAAACCTACGGTGGAGACATGCCTGTAGAAGAATCAGGGAATATGTTGATTGTTACGGCTGCCATTGCCGCTATGGAAGGAAATGCCGATTATGCTTCCAAACATTGGGAAACATTGACTACATGGACGGATTATCTGGTAGAATATGGTCTCGACCCTGAGAATCAATTGTGTACTGACGACTTTGCCGGACACTTTGCCCACAATGCCAACCTTTCTGTAAAAGCTATTCTTGGTATAGCATCCTACGGCTATCTGGCAGACAAACTTGGCAAGAAGGACGTAGCAGAGAAATATACGCAGAAAGCAAAAGAAATGGCTGCCGAATGGGTAAAGATGGCAAACGACGGCGACCACTACCGCCTGACCTTCGATAAACCGGGAACATGGAGCCAGAAATACAACCTCGTATGGGATAAACTGATGAACCTGCAAATCTTCCCCGCCGACGTGGCTCAAACGGAAATCGCTTATTACCTGGGCAAACAGAATAAGTATGGCTTGCCTTTGGACAATCGCGAGACTTACACGAAGACCGACTGGATTATGTGGACTGCTACGCTGGCACCGGACCAGGCTACTTTCGAGAAGTTTATCGAACCGGTATACCTGTTCATGAATGAGACTACGAATCGCGTGCCGATGTCCGACTGGGTGTTTACCGACGCTCCCAACCAAAGAGGTTTCCAAGCTCGTTCAGTAGTGGGCGGATACTTCATCAAAATGTTAGAAAATAAAATATCTACAACTAAATAAAAACCAAGCATGCCATGAAGAAAATAGCACTCCTTGCTTTAAGCTTACTGAGTGCGTGGAGTATGACTGCAAAAACAGTGACCGGACCGGTGGATTATGTGAATCCACTGGTCGGCTCACAGTCGAAACACGCTTTATCTACAGGAAACACCTATCCTGCCATTGCCAGACCCTGGGGAATGAACTTCTGGGTGCCGCAGACCGGGAAGATGGGAGACGGATGGGCTTATACCTATGATGCAGACAAAATCAGAGGATTCAAACAAACCCATCAGCCCAGCCCATGGATTAACGACTATGGACAATTCGCCATTATGCCCGTAACGGGTAAGGCAGTGTTCAATCAGGACGAACGCGCCAGTTGGTTTTCTCACAAAGCCGAAGTGGCTACTCCTTATTATTATAAGGTGTATCTGGCAGACCATGACGTGACTACTGAAATTGCTCCCACCGAGAGAGCGGCTGCTTTTCGTTTTACTTTCCCTGAAAGTGACCAGTCATACGTAGCAGTGGATGCTTTCGACAGGGGTTCCTACGTGAAAGTGATTCCTTCAGAAAATAAGATTATCGGTTATACCACCAAGAATAGCGGTGGCGTGCCTGCCAACTTTAAGAACTACTTTGTACTGGTATTCGACAAACCGTTCACTTATACCGCAGCCGTAGCCGGCGGAAAGATAGACACAGGCAAGCTGGAAGTGAAAGACAACCATGCCGGAGCACTTATCGGTTTCAAAACCCGTAAAGGCGAACAGGTGAATGTGCGTGTAGCCTCTTCCTTTATCAGCCCCGAACAGGCGGAACTGAACCTGAAAGAACTTGGAAAGGACAATATTGACCAGGTGGCAGCCAAAGGACGTAAAGTGTGGAATGATATTCTAGGTCGCATCGAAGTGGAAGACACAGACATCGACCACTTACGTACTTTCTACTCTTGCCTCTATCGTTCGGTACTTTTCCCCAGAAGCTTCTATGAGATAGATGCCAAGGGAAACACTGTGCACTATAGCCCTTACAACGGTGAAGTGCTTCCCGGCTATATGTTTACCGATACGGGCTTTTGGGATACCTTCCGTTGCCTGTTTCCCTTCCTCAACCTGATGTATCCGTCTATGAACGTGAAGATGCAGGAAGGATTGGCAAATACCTATAAAGAAAGCGGATTCCTGCCCGAGTGGGCAAGCCCCGGTCACAGAGGGTGTATGGTGGGTAATAACTCCGCCTCCGTGGTTGCCGATGCCTATCTGAAAGGTTTGAGAGGATATGACATAGAAACTTTGTGGGAAGCAGTGGTGCACGGTACTAACCATGTACATCCCCAAGTCTCTTCTACCGGACGTTTGGGACACGAATACTATAACAAGCTGGGATATGTTCCCTACAACGTAGGTATCAATGAAAGTGCAGCCCGCACCTTGGAGTATGCCTTCGACGACTGGAGTATCTACCAACTGGGAAAAGCACTGAATAAGCCGGAGAAAGAAATTGCCATCTACGCCAAGCGTGCCATGAACTACAAGAACCTGTACGACAAAGAACATAAACTGATGCGCGGTAAAAATGAAGACGGTAACTTCCAGTCACCTTTTAACCCCTTGAAGTGGGGAGATGCCTTCACCGAAGGAAATAGCTGGCACTACACCTGGTCTGTATTCCACGACCCTCAGGGATTAATTGATTTGATGGGCGGGAAAAAATCTTTCAACCAGATGATGGACTCCGTATTTATCTTGCCTCCTATCTTCGATGATAGTTATTATGGCGGGGTTATCCACGAAATTCGTGAAATGCAGATTATGAATATGGGCAACTATGCCCACGGCAACCAGCCCATCCAACACATGCTGTATCTTTATAATTACTCTGGCGAACCCTGGAAAGCCCAGCACTGGATACGCGAAGTAATGGATAAACTTTATACGTCCGCTCCCGACGGTTATTGCGGTGACGAAGACAACGGACAGACTTCCGCCTGGTACGTATTCTCAGCTATGGGATTCTATCCCGTATGTCCCGGAACCGACCAATATGCTTTGGGAACACCTTACTTCAAAAAGATGAAACTGCATCTGGAGAACGGTAAGACAGTGACAATTTCCGCTCCGGAGAATGGAGACGACAAACGCTATATCTCTGCCATGACCCTGAACGGCAAGACTTATACAAAGAACTATCTGACTCACAAGGACCTGATGAACGGCGCTTCTATCTCTTTCAAGATGGATAACCGTCCTAATCGTCAACGGGGTACGAAAGAATCAGATTTCCCATATTCTTTCTCTAACGAACTAAAAAAGAAATAAACCATGAAGAAACGAGTAATTTATATTAGTGCGGGCATGCTGGCGGGCATGTTCTTATGTGGCAGCCCGGCGCAGGCTGCCCTCCGTATGGCGGAACAACAAGTGTGCGTAACAGATGCTATCCGGAAAGACAATCGTCCGCCGGTGGCGCAACGCCTGTTCCGCTCGGAGGCAGTGGAGAATGAAATTCTCCGTGTGCAGAAATTATTGAAAAATGCTAAGCTGGCATGGATGTTTGCCAACTGTTTCCCTAACACATTGGATACTACGGTTCATTTCCGTACAGGAAAAGACGGTAAGCCGGATACGTTTGTTTATACCGGAGATATTCATGCTATGTGGCTCCGTGACTCCGGAGCACAAGTGTGGCCGTATGTGCAGTTGGCAAATTCCGACCCTAAACTGAAAGAAATGCTGGCAGGAGTTATCAACCGCCAGTTCAAATGTATTAACATAGACCCGTATGCCAATGCTTTCAACGATGGTGCTGTGCCCGACGGTGACTGGATGAGCGACATGACGGATATGAAACCCGAGCTTCACGAACGCAAATGGGAAATCGACTCCCTTTGCTATCCCCTGCGCCTGGCTTACCATTATTGGAAGACGACCGGTGACGCAAGCGTGTTCAATGCAGAATGGATTCAGGCGATTACTAACATCCTGAAGACTTTTAAAGAGCAGCAACGCAAAGACGGAGTAGGTCCTTATAAATTCCAACGCAAAACGGAACGTGCACTCGACACATTGAATAACGACGGGCTGGGTGCTCCCGTAAATCCTGTCGGACTGATTGCTTCTTGTTTCCGTCCGTCGGACGACGCCACTACGCTTCAGTTCCTGGTTCCTTCCAACTTCTTTGCCGTATCTTCTTTGCGCAAGGCTGCGGAGATTCTGCAAGAGGTAAATAAAGAAACGGCGCTGGCACAAGAATGTACCGATCTGGCTAAAGAAGTGGAAACAGCTCTAAAGAAATATGCTGTTTACAAGCATCCTAAATACGGAAAGATTTATGCTTTTGAAGTAGACGGTTTCGGCAATCATTTCCTGATGGACGACGCCAATGTCCCCAGCTTACTCGCTATGCCTTACCTGGGCGATGTGGATGTAAAAGACCGCATTTACCAGAATACCCGCCGTTTCGTGTGGAGCGAAGACAATCCTTACTTCTTTAAAGGAAAAGCTGGCGAAGGTATCGGTGGTCCTCACATCGGATATGACATGGTATGGCCGATGAGTATCATGATGAAGGCTTTCACCAGCACGGACGATCAGGAAATCAAGGCCTGTATCAAAATGCTGATGGATACCGATGCCGGAACAGGATTTATGCACGAATCTTTCCACAAAGATAATCCGGAGAAGTTTACCCGTGCGTGGTTTGCATGGCAAAACACCTTGTTTGGCGAATTAATCCTGAAACTGGTAAATGAAGGTAAAGTAGATTTATTGAATAGTATAAACTAAAGTATGCCATGAAACAATTATTTGCAGGGGC
Source organism: Bacteroides ovatus (assembly GCA_030844565.1). Classification (GTDB taxonomy): domain Bacteria; phylum Bacteroidota; class Bacteroidia; order Bacteroidales; family Bacteroidaceae; genus Bacteroides; species Bacteroides ovatus_A. The sequence continues at coordinate 21,136 of JAUUNK010000024.1, read as the reverse complement.
GCTTGCCGCCCTTTTAATGACTGCCTGTGCTCCTCAGCAGGAGAAGGCTACTGACTCCGGTCTGCTCAAAAGTAATTTCCAAACTGAAGTGAACGGGAAGGCAATCGATTTGTATGTGTTGCGCAATAAGAACAACATGGAAGTCTGCATCACCAACTTCGGAGGACGCATTGTTTCTGTGATGGTTCCCGACAAAGACGGTCAGATGCGGGATGTAGTGTTGGGGTTTGACTCTATCCAGGATTACATTAGCAAACCTTCCGATTTCGGTGCAAGCATAGGGCGCTATGCCAACCGTATCAATCAAGGTAAGTTCACGCTCGACGGAGTGGAATACCAACTTCCCCGCAACAACTATGGACATTGCCTCCACGGCGGTCCGCAGGGATTCCAGTATAGAGTGTATGACGCCCGGCAGGTAGGTCCCCAGGAGTTGCAACTCACTTATCGCGCCGAAGACGGTGAAGAAGGTTTCCCCGGCAACATCACTTGCACTGTGACCATGAAGCTCACGGACGATAATGCAATTGATATTCAATATGGAGCCGAGACCGATAAACCGACCATCGTGAACATGACCAACCACTCTTATTTTAATCTCGACGGAGATGCTGCCCGCAATGCTGCACATTTATTGACAGTGGATGCTGATTACTATACTCCGGTAGACAGCACCTTTATGACGACGGGAGAGATTGTTCCGGTGGAAGGCACTCCAATGGACTTCCGCACACCCACTCCGGTAGGTGCCCGCATTGATGAAGACTTCGACCAGTTGAAGAACGGAAACGGCTACGACCACAACTGGGTGCTGAACACCAAAGGCGACATCACCCGCAAATGTGCGTCTCTGGAATCTCCTAAAACGGGTATCGTACTGGATGTGTACACAGACGAACCGGGTATCCAAGTATATGCAGGTAACTTCCTCGACGGTGCGCTGACCGGTAAGAAGGGGATTACTTATAACAAGCGGGCTTCTGTCTGCCTCGAGACACAAAAATACCCCGATACTCCCAATAAGCCGGAATGGCCTTCGGCAGTATTGCGCCCGGGAGAGAAGTATGCAAGTCACTGCATCTTTAAATTTTCTGTCAATAAGGAAGCGGAGAGCTGAGAATGAAAAGTATAAAAATAAAGACTGGAAAGCTGGCGGCATGTATAGCGGCTTCAATGCTTGTGTTAGCATGCGCGCCTGCAGACGGTGGCAACAATATGTCGGTGAAAGTAGTAGACCGTCCCGATGTACAGGCTACGAATGCAAGCTATGTGGGCTATCGTGCACCGCTTCGTCCACTTAGCTTTATCAAGCTTCCTGTGGGAAGTGTGCGTCCCGAAGGCTGGGTGAAGAAATACCTGGAACTGCAACGGGAAGGACTTACCGGGCATCTGGGAGAAATCAGCGCTTGGCTTGAGAAGAACAATAACGCCTGGCTCACCACTGGAGGCGATCACGGCTGGGAAGAAGTTCCCTACTGGCTCAAAGGCTACGGCAATCTGGCTTATATCCTGAACGATCCGAAAATGATTGACGAGACCAAGACCTGGATTGAAGGAGTATTTGCCAGCCGTCAACCGGATGGATACTTCGGTCCGGTGAACGAGCGTAACGGCAAACGCGAATTATGGGCGCAGATGATTATGCTCTGGTGTCTGCAATCCTACTATGAATACTCTAACGATCAGCGTGTAATCGACCTGATGACCGATTATTTTAAGTGGCAGATGACTTTGCCCGACGACCGGCTTCTCGAAGATTACTGGGAAAACAGCCGTGGAGGTGATAATCTTATCAGCATCTATTGGCTCTATAACCGTACGGGAGATGACTTTCTGCTCGAACTCGCGGAAAAGATTCATCGCAACACTGCCGACTGGACCAAGTCGACTTCTCTTCCCAACTGGCACAATGTCAACATCGCCCAATGTTTCCGCGAACCTGCCACCTATTATATGTTGAACGGAGACTCCGCCATGTTGAAGGCTTCTTACAATGTGCACCATTTGATTCGCCGCACATTCGGTCAAGTGCCGGGCGGCATGTTCGGTGCGGACGAGAACGCCCGGATGGGCTATATCGACCCTCGCCAGGGAGTGGAAACTTGCGGATTGGTGGAACAGATGGCTTCTGACGAAATCATGCTTTGCATGACCGGAGACCCCTTCTGGGCAGAACATTGCGAAGAAGTGGCATTTAATTCCTACCCTGCTGCCGTGATGCCGGACTTCAAAGCATTACGTTATATCACTTGTCCCAACCATACGGTCAGCGACTCCAAGAACCATCATCCGGGCATCGACAACCGCGGTCCGTTCCTTTCCATGAATCCGTTCAGTAGCCGTTGCTGCCAGCACAACCATGCACAGGGATGGCCTTACTTTGTAGAGCATCTTGTGCTTGCCACTCCCGACAATGGAGTAGCTGCCGCCATCTATGCAGCTTGCAACGCCACGGTGAAAGTGGGAGCCGACGGAAAAGAAATTGTTCTCCGCGAAGAGACCAACTATCCTTTCGAAGAAGGCATCTCCTTCACGGTTTCTACCGGTGAAAAGGTTGCTTTCCCGTTCTATTTGCGTATCCCTTCGTGGACGGAGGATGCCAAAGTACTGGTTAACGGCAAGAAGGTGAACGTGACACCTGTCTCCGGTAAATATCTTTGCATCAACCGCGAATGGGCCGACGGCGACAAAGTGGAACTGCAACTCCCCATGTCTCTGTCTATGCGTACATGGCAAGTAAACAAAAATAGCGTAAGTGTGGACTATGGACCTCTCACTTTGTCTCTTAAGATTAATGAGAAGTATGTTCAGAAAGACAGCCGTGAGACTGCTATCGGCGACTCTAAATGGCAGAAAGGTGCCGACCCTCAGAAATGGCCTACTACCGAAATCTATGCCGACAGCCCGTGGAACTATTCTCTGGTATTGGACAAGAAAGAACCGTTGAAGAACTTCAAAGTAGTGCGGAAGGCTTGGCCTGCCGATAACTTCCCGTTCACGGTGGCTAGTGTACCTTTGGAAGTAAAGGCTACCGGTCGCTTGGTTCCTGCCTGGCAGATAGACGAATCAGGGTTGTGTGGTGTGTTGCCCGAAGAAGATGCAGTGAAGGGAGCGAAAGAAGAGATTATTTTGATTCCCATGGGAGCAGCACGGTTGAGAATATCTGCTTTCCCCAATACGAGGGAATAGTAGCAGACAAAGAGAGGAATCATGAAAGGTTATTTATATGTAAGTATCGTGTCCGGTCTCTTTGCAATAATTTCATTTATCGTGTACTTGTTCATGTATCTGATAAGATAAATAACAATGGAGAAAAGAGGACGTGTCAGAAGTGAGAAAGTATAAATCAAGCTTCTGATGCGTCCTTTTTCTTTAGCTAAAAGATAGATGCACAGGCTAATAAAATGGATTTGCTGGTGTATTTGTATGCAGAAAGATTATATCTTTGCAATGGATAAGATGAGAACACGATGAAGAAAAAGATATTCATACAATTAGGCAATTCTCTCAAGCACAGATTGGCAGGCGGTTTGCTCTGCTGTCTTGTGTTGGTGGCGGCATATTTATTCCAGATATTGTTTCCGTTACTATTAAATAATGTGCTTATTCTTTCTATTTATCTTTTGATATGGATAGCTCTTTTTGCAGGGGCTTTGCTATGGACATTCCGGGAAAAGAAGGCACAAGGCTTGCCCTCTCAACTAATTGATTTGTCATATCTTGCAGCCTTTTGCTTGTTTGTAGCCGACCAATTTTATACGTTGTTACCAAAAGAAATTCACGAGGAATGGCAGCCTTACTTCTCTAATTATACTTTTCTTATACTAGTTATCGGTGGATTGGCGGTAGCAGGTCTAATTCACTTTTCTCTGTCTCTTTATAGAAAGCTAAAAAAAGAACGGCAAGAATCTGCCCTTAGAGCTAAACAATTCCATAAATTGCTCTCTTCTACGCCACCCGAGGAAAAAGGTACGATTTTAATGCGCAAATTATTGGAGAATCAGTCCATTGCTCAATTGTCTAAAGATGGTTATGCTATATTGGCAAAAGAATGTCGAAGAATAGATCCAGTCTTTTCTGCTTGGCTGGAGGAAAGGAATCTCAACTACCTAGATCGGGATATTGTTTTTTGTGTACTTGTTCGGCTTCGAAAAAATACAGATGAGATATTAACTATTTTAGGTCTGGATAGTGGGGCTTATCGGACTATGAAATCACGTGCTCGCAAACGTTTAGAGATTGAAGACACGGATATGGAAACCTTTTTGCGTAATTTGAAGTAAGATTAAATTTTTCTTTTTACTATCCTATAACGTTTATTAATTCCTTGAAAGAGTAGATGGCAGCTACTACTCCACTCATAATAGCATAGTAAAACCATGCTCTATAATTAGAAAAAATATCTTTAGGCATATTTTTTGTGATACCTACTACAAGCACTATCCATGATAGAAATTTGAAAAAAACAATAAGAAAATCTTGTAGGGTATGGTTAACATTGTTTATAAATAAATCGAGATAACATGCAATAACACTGATACTATAAACAGTACAATAAAGTATTATATATTTGTATCTATTAGTTATCATTTTTTGCTATTTATACAATTTTCATATGCTGAGTTAGCTCTCCTTATATTTTTTTCATATTCTGCTAGTACCTGTATATAACATATACAAGTTGAGAAAATATCACCCGTACATTTACAGTGTAATGTGTTGAAATCACGTATAGATTGTGCTTGTTCATACGCTAACCGTTTTTGTTCGGCACATTCATCTTTCCCTCCTCCTTCTTCACGTGTCTTTAATGTTCTTATTTGAGTGGATATATTATTTTCAGCGAATTGCCTGAATAATTCAGTTCGTTCATCATCAGTAAGTCTCAAGAATCCTGTATTCTGGAGCAGTTTCTCTTTAGCCTTTGCCATTTGTTCCAATTCCTTTTCCAGGTTCATCTCTTTTGTTAGTTCTGCCATATAATCATCATCATTCAGATTATACATTAACTCATCAAACCTTTCCTCACTCCATGTAGATGTATGAGCTGTAAACTTATCCGATAGGAGTTTACTACTCATTTCAAATTCCCAGAATTCATCAGATGCTGCAATAGAATCTAGCAAAGTTTCGCATTCTGCCATTCTTGAGTTGAGCGCACGTGTATGTACTATTCCCTTTTCTTCTAGTTGCGACGCATTAGTGTAGTCGTATTCATCATTGCTACAGCTATAAACAAAAACCGTTGCCAACAGAACTCCTGTAAAAGCCACTACATACCAGCTATTTCTTCTTTTCTTTGCCGTCATAAATTCTTGATTTTTTAAATTCCGCCACAAAGTAAAGGAATATCTGGCAATTTGAAGGATAATTTTTGGTCAAAAAAAGGATAATATTTCTTCGCATACCCCATACAGGATAGGGGAAATGTTACAAAAGAGGGGTAAAAAAGGCATATTACAAAACTTAATATATTGATAATCAGTGATAAATAAAAAAAAGAGGTGTAACACCTTCTTGTCTATTTGCAGAAAAGCCCTTATCTTTATAAAAAATATATGTTACTATGAAAATATCTATCTAAATAGGTTTTTCTCATAGTTTATCCAGGCGAGGAAACGGCACAGTATATAACGAAGTAAATTATAAATCATGAAACGTTTGATTATTGTAATAAGTGAGATACTCATAAGACATAAGACATATTGTGCATCTCATTCTTTTCCTTACCATTTTTTGTATAGCGTCAGTATTTTCCGTTAATTAACGGGAGTTCAGTATAAAAGCATTCTTCTCGAGTTGAAGTTGGTAGAAGAGATGCAACGTGCATATTGGGAAAATAAAATAGTTGAATATACTTCTGTTTATCAACATATTACAGTTTCTTAATGTTTCCATCAAAAGGAAACTCTCATTTCTTCACGAGGAAACAGGAGTTTCCTCGCGAGGGAATTTTCGTTTCTTTGCGGAGATACTGTCGTTTCCTCGCGAGGAAACGAAATTCTATAGGGAATGCTAGTTAAGAAACAGACTACGCCTTGGGAAGAGTTTACCCTTTCTCACAATGGAGAATGATGCATAAACCTGTATTCTTTAAGAAATATCATAAATATGCACCGCTCAATCCTTTAAATACTACCGTTGCTTGAGAACTTCTAAAAAAACGCAAGGAAAGGACACTTGGAGAAATCGGATTGAAAGTGATTTAAGTAAAAACTTGAAGTATTTATTGTTACTGTGACTAATTCTTAATCTATATATAGCTATATGGTTATATATCCTTTCTATTTATTACTTTCTTTTCTTTCATGGAAAGAATGCAACTAGATAAAAATGTCCCCCGAAAAGAGAAATTGCGGGACTTCCAAGGGAAAAATTGTCCTTCCTCTACGACCAAAAATTCCTCCCTCTACGACCAACGGGACCTTCCTCTACGACCAACGAAGCCTACCTTTCTATCCTAAAGTGCATATTCTGCTAGTATTTATGCAAAAATAATGGTGATATTGGAATTTTTATACACTGTTTTATGTATTTTCCCTCTCTAGTTACCAAGTTTTCTCTAAAAATGGTTGTATAAATATCCGTCATATTGTATCTTTATGTATATAATACCATAGCATTGAGGACGTTTTTATTACACTTTCTAGTAATTGAAAAAGTTACTTTTATGCAGTAAGTAAAAGGTAGGTGAACAGCATGGATAAATTTTAGCCCGACAAGGACAAAATTGACTCAAAGAGGTAAATAAGAAGGGGAGCGAATGTTACAATATGGGGGTAAAACCAGAGTATTTATTTCGTTAATTTGTTGTTAATCAGCTATATAATGCTAGGCGTGGTGTAACACCCCCTTGTATGCTGAGGAAATAGTCGTTATCTTTGTAGAAAATATACAAGTTATAAAAATACTGGTGAAAGAAGTTGGTTTGTATCTTATGGCATCGTTATTTCTTTTACATATCCAGTCCCAGTAGTAGGCTGTATACTGTTTAACATCCAAAAACAATAAAGAATACTATGATTTTCAAGAACCCTTTTAAGAATAAATATTATATATTCAATGTGATTGTGATATTGATTATAGCTACTGCGATTGTAGCCATTGCAATGCCACTTACTCCTCGTCAGAGTACAATTATGCTATTTCCATCGTTAATTGTAATATATGCATTGGGGCTGGAAATGTTTATCGCGAATCGGACTGTGAGAATAATATTTACGATTATCTTATTGGCAGTCTTATTTACGTATATATATATATTAGGATATTATAGCTAGGGTGTATATGTGCTGGGATAGTCAAATTTGATTCAAACGGATGCATAAGGAGAAAGGGATATATTATAATGTATGGTTAAGGTTTATAATCAATTTGTTATTATATTTGTATTCACTCAATAGTGACTTTATAATATGTGACTTTCCCTTGTGCATCTATTGAATAATGGGTTTCTTTTGCGCCACAAGCAAGGGGACTACCACTTGGTGGAAAGGATAAATTCTGGTCAAGCAAGGATAAAATTGATTCAAAGGATCAATAAAAGAAAGTGAGCATGTTACAATATAGGGGTAATGTTAAAATTTTCTTCTTATTAATATGCTGATAATAAATAATATAGCTTTAAATAGTGTGTAACGCCCTCTTGTGTAAATGTTGAAGAGCCCATATCTTTGTCGAAAAGTTATACGATATAATGAAAACACACACAAAGTTGGTTTACGTTCTCCTGATTTCCCTTTTGGGAAATCTTTCGTGTACAAAGAAAGAAATAAGTGTTGCTTCTGTTTCTTTATTGGAAACGGCCTTGCAACAGGCGGGAGAGAATCGTAAGGAACTGGAGAAAGTATTATCTTATTATAAGACTGATCCGGCAGATAGTCTTAAATATAAAGCAGCCTGTTTCCTGATAGAGAACATGCCCTATTATACCTATTATAAAGGAAAGCTACTAGACCAATATCTTACTTATTATAGCCTCTTGCAGGAAACCCGTGGCAAAAAGGGAATTGGACCTAAAGAAGTGGCGGATTCCATTCGTCATACATACGGACCGTTTTATTTGGATTCGTTGCAACGTTACAGAGATATAGAAACAATAGATTCCGCTTACTTATGCAACAATATCGAGTGGTCATTTAAAGTGTGGCAAGAACAGCCGTGGGGCAAGCATGTTTCTTTTGCAGATTTCTGCGAATATCTTCTTCCTTATCGCATTGGAGACGAAACGTTGACTAGCTGGCGAGAATCTCTTTATGAGAAATATAATCCTTTGCTCGATTCTTTGCGTGCCTCCGGAGTGCTTGATAAAGAAGACCCCATTGTGGCAGCTTGTTGTCTGCTCGATTCAATTCGTAAAGGAGAATCGGTTTTCACAACCACTACTCCTGCCTCTCTTCCTCGCGTAGGTCCCGAAGTAGCTCAACAAAAAGCCGGTAGTTGTCGGGAACTGACAGATTATGTAATCTATGTTTGCCGTGCCTTAGGCATCCCGTGTGCCATAGACTTTATGCCGATTCGGGGTGATGAAAACGATAGCCACCAATGGGTAGCGTTTACAGATAAGTATGGTACACTCTATTATCATGAGTTTCCGAATGGTGTGAGTGAGGTCAGGAAACATATAATGTGTGAAATACCCAAGATAAAGGTATATCGCAATACATTCAGCCTCAATCGCTCTATGCAGGAAGAAATGCAGAAATTAGATACGATGGTTGTTCCTCTTTTCCAGCAACCGCATATTGTCGACATAACTTTTCCTTATACGAAAAACTTTAAGAAGCAATTGGAGATACCCGCTTCTGCTCTTTATAAAGGTAAGCCCCGTTCACGAATTGCTTATCTATGTGCTAGTAAACGTATGGATTGGGAGCCGGTGGCATGGACGGAGTTTGATGGTAAGAAGATTATCTTCAATGATATACAAAAAGGTGCTGTCATGCGCGTTGCCACTTACGAACGGGGACGGCTTCGTTTCTGGACCGACCCCTTTGAAGTGAATCTTTCCAATGAGTTTCATTTTTTCACTCCTTCGGATAGTGTGCAGGATGTTACTTTGTTCGCTAAGTATACTTTGCGGGGAGATGAGTTTTTTCAAAAGCGTATGGTCGGTGGAGTTTTTGAAGGGAGCAATGATCCGGGCTTTCGAGAAAAAGATATTTTATATACGATAAATAAGAAACCGGAAAGACTGCAAACTGTAGTTTCTTCTTATTCTTCAAAAGCGTATCGCTATGTTAGATATGTGGGACCAAAAGATTCTCATTGTAATATTGCTGAAGTAGCTTTCTACTTACCTGGAGATACGGTTCCTTTAAAAGGTAAGGTGATAGGTACTCTGGGATGTTTCCAGAAAGATGGTTCGCATGAATATACGAATGTCTTTGATGGCGATGTGGGGACTTCGTTCGATTATCTTGAACCTTCGGGTGGCTGGGCAGGACTTGATTTGGGGAGTCCTAAGCAAATAGAGAAGATTGTTTATACGCCGAGGAGTTATGATAATTATATTCGACCTTTTGATACTTATGAATTATTCTATCATATCGGGAAGAAAAGTAAATGGAAATCTTTGGGAGTTCAAATCTCTAAATCTGATTCGTTGGCTTATAAGAATGTACCTGGCAATACGTTACTTTTATTATGTAACTATACACGAGGGGTACAAGATAGAATATTTATATATGAAGGAGGAAGACAAGTTTGGAAATAAAGAATGCATTATTTGAGACGGATTTCTTATCAGTAAGGAGATACTTTAAAAACTAATATAAATAAAAGATTATGAAAATTCCAAAGATTTTTTTTTCTTATTGGCTCCAAATAGCATTTGTTAGCCTGTTAGTCACTTTTATGATACAAAGTTGCACGTCAGACCCCATGGCAAATGATTTGGTTGATATTACTGTGAAAACAGAAAAGGGTAACCTTGAAGTGCCAGAACTTACAAAAGAAGATAGCCTATTAATTGATTCTATATCAAAATTGAGTGCGTTTCAAGAATTTGCTATAAATTATCGGCAATTGGTGAAAAAAACAAGGCCCGTTATGAGAACTTTGAGCGAAGAGGAACTGAATAGGAGGGATTCTCTTGGCTATGTTGCTTTAGCTTCTAAAATAAAGGCGCAAGTAGATATAGAGAATGAAACAAAAATATTTGATAAAACTTGTAAGCCTTTTTTTGAACTAATCAGAAACTCTCGATTGAGTAAGTCTGCTCGAATTGCTCTTACTATAAAAGCTTTACAGGATTCTATTCAATAATTTAAAGTGTAATTTAAAACTTAGGAATAATATGAAAATAAAGGTAATAAGCTTCCCTTTTCTTACTTTCGCTATCTTCGTATTTTCAATGTGTATTGTTTATAGTTGTACCGTTGATGAATATGATTGTGTCGAAGATAATTCTAAAACGAAAGTCACAACGAGAGTTTTAGAAACTTCTAGTAATAAGGATCTTCTTTTGGATTCAATAGCAGAGTCGGATGTCTTTTTGGATTACATGATAAGTCTTCAACTGCTTTCTGATAAGTTCGCTCTTTATTATTCTACATTAAATGAAGAAGAGAGAGAATTATTGGCGGAAAATTTAAATAATGATGACTTGATAAAAGACATCGTTGAAAAGAGTGGCGTTAAAAAAGAATTGGAAGAGGTCATAAAAGCAGGAGAGGTTTTACATAGTGACGCTGCTTATCGAAAGCTGAACCAAATGGATAAAGCTTTACTTTTTGGTGACTATTTTGATACAACACGAACTTATCTTATTAAAACACGTGACGAAGGGCAAAAACGTTTAGAGTGTCAACGTGCATTAGAAACTGCAGATATGGCTGCTGATACCAAATGGACTGAAGATTTGGATAAGTGTTATGACGATTACAAGGAACCAGGTGAGGCTCGACAGGCTTGTTTTCTGCAAGCTAATGAAAGACATATGAATACAAAAATAAAAAATGGAGAAGATTTTAGGAGATGTTGTGAGGGATTAAAAAGTCGACCATAATAATTTTATATATGAAAGGTCTTATTGTAAAACCGGGAGATGACATTTGTAAGATGATTATCTTTGAGAGTGGTGGTTACCTTATGGCAAATGTTACTCGATGTGATGATGCTTTCTGGAGTGTCTCCGTCCTGTCTGATTTGCAATCTGATGGTTGTGAGTATCAGGGTTTTTAATCTGCAATCTAATAGGAATATAAGCTCAAGTGTGTAGAATCGCATTGCAAATATCTTATTATAAGGCTGATCCAGCAGATATTCTTAAATATAAAGCAGCCTGTTTCTTGATAGAGAACATGCCTTTTATGTTAGTAATTCTTCTGGAACATACGATAAACATACAGGAAAGGGAAGTGTTACAGTATCTACATATTAATCATTAAATAGAAAATATGATGATGCCTCCAATGTTTTTTGAAATTGTTTATGTTCTGATTTTATTGATTGGAATATGGGAGGTGTGGAAGAGTTCTCGGTTGACTAAGCCGTATAAATGCCTGTGGACTATTGTAGTCTTGCTATTTAATTTGTTGGGCATAATTGCATTTGTGATATGGAAACGAAAATATAGGAAAACTTTGTGAATAATTTTGTTTGTCTCGAGGAATTGATAAATTCACCGTCTTCCGAATTTTAGGTTTTTTAATCTGCACTCAATACTTAATATGGTAATGGTAAGTAGGAATATAAGCTCAACTGTGTGGAATCGTATTGCAAATTCTTATAATCGGGTTATAAATCGTATTGAACAGAGTTGGTCCTTAATGTATATTATAATATTAATTAAAATGATGAATATGAATAACAGAAAAGTTTGTACTCTTTACAATCCTGTCTCATTGAAGAGAAATGGAGTGCGAGGTTTAATATCCGTATTTCTTTTGGTGAGTTTATTTCTTTTTGTACCTGTAAGTCGTGCACAAAACTCCCAGGCTACTTGGCAGAAATTTCTAGAATATTTAAAAAATAATGGGACCTCAAATTGTGTGGGTGATTTAACTCAGTTGAAGCTGTTGGACTATACCTACAAGGGCGAAATAAAGTCTGAAAAGGATAAGTCCCGAGTGATAGAGGCTATGTATTCCGACAAGGCGCCTTTCGTTTCGGTGCTGTCCGACGTGGTTATAAGTGATACAACGGTTACGGATACCGACACGACGATTCACCAGAAAATATACCCTAGTTTTGAAATAGTTACAGTCCGTCAGATGGTGGATACGGGTAAATTGACCGGAGACTCTATTGCGATGCTCAAAAAACGTCTCTACAGAAATGTGGAAATAGGCTTTGGCTATCTGGAAATGGAATGGAGCTATAAAGGAAAGAAATTTCGTTCTATGGGTATCATCCCGAAGGACGGTATTCCGGTCGATCCCATAACAGCATGTTTACACACGGGCGGTAAAACAATTACAAATGGTCGCAAGTTTGCTAATGAGAAGCAGTGATTGTAAACGGAAAATTGAGTTAAAAATAAAAGCTTTAACAGAATAATTTTTTTGCACTATATATTCTATCAAATAGAATGGCACGTTTAATTATGCCGAATTGAATTATAAATCTGATTGACCCGAGAATAGAGTAGCATTAACGGAGATAATATTATCTTTACTAATAGGGATGAATTGAACGATAACGTGTAATGGGATAATAAATTATTATTAGTATGAAACAGGTAACTCTTATTGCAGCAGAAATGCTGCTCTTTCTGGTGAGTATTTATCTTATTTTTAAAGCCCCTCAAGATAAGATATTAAATTTGCCTTTAATGGCGCTTATTTGGGCCATCCTTGTTGCAATAATAGGTTGGTTCTTACGGAAGAATAGCATATATAAAGAAATTAGGTATAGCGTAAGCTTGATTCTTTTTATTGCACTTTTCTGGTTATTTACATAAAATAGGTTATTAATAGGAGGAATAAAAACTGGTAGGTTGAACCATAGGCGGATAAATTAATCATTTGCCTATGGAATTTCCTTTTTCGTCCTGTCTGGTTTGCAATCCGACGGTTGTTAGTATGAGCTTTTTAGTCGGCAATCAATAATCAAGTCTTCCAAGCGTAATGATAAAATTTGGTCAGGCAAGGATAATATTTGCTCAAAAGTGCATAAAGCTCAGCTTACAAGGAAAGGATAGAAAAGGGAAATGTTACAATTTAGGGCTAAAAATGAAAGAAAAAGATTAAATATTAGCTGATTATCAAGAGAATAACGGGATTAAGCTGTAACGCCCCCTTGCGTAAATGTTGAAGAGCCCGTATCTTTGCCAAAAGTTATGTGATATGATGAAGGCACACACAGTTGGTTTACGTTTTCTTGATTTCCTTTCTGGGAAATCTCTTGTTCCTTTTTTGCACAAAGAAAAAATAAGTGTTGCTCTTGTTTCTTTCTTGGAAACAGCGTTGCAACAGGCAGGAGAGAATCGTAAGGAACTGGAGAAAGTATTATCTTATTATAAGGCTGAGATTCGGCAGATAGTCTTAAATATAAAGCAGCCTGTTTCCTGATAGAGAACATGCCTCTTATGTTAGTAATTCTTCTGCAACATACGATAAATATGCAGGAAAGGGAAGGGTTACAGTATCTACATATTAATCATTAAATAGAAAGTATGATAATGGCTCCAATGTTTTTGAAATTGTTTATGTTCTGATTTTATTGAGTGGAATATGGGTGGTGTGGAAAAGTCCTCAGTTGACTAAACCATATAAATGTTTTTGGACTATTGGAGTCTTGCTATTTAATCTGCTGGGAGTAATTGTATTTCTGAGTTGGAACCGGGGACATTGGAAAATTTTGTGAATAAATTTGTTTGTCTCGAGGGATTGATAAATTCACTGTTTTCCGGGTTTTAAGACTTTTAATCTATACTCAATACCCACTATAATAATTATGAGTAAAATTGAATGTGCGATGGAACAGACTAAATTTAATAGTTATGATAGGTATTGAAATAAATATAAATGGTCAATATTCCCTAGTCGCGGCTTCGGATGATTTGATATATGTATGCTTAACGTATGGTTATTCTTCTGAGGATCGAATAAGCGTAAGAGGAAGTGATACTTTACATAATCTTATTTGGTTTGATGGTAAGCCGGAAGTTGGTGATAAAATTTTAATGAAAGTGGTAGATACGGAGGAGGTATCTCCTGTCTTGACAACCACCAACATTGACAAAGATAGACTGAAGAGATGGTATGAACAACTTAAAAGTGAGTTACAAGAGAAAGGACTTATATAGAATATGAAAGGTCTTATTGTAAAACGAGGAGATAACATCTGTAAGGTGGGTATCCCTGATAGTGGTGTTTGCCTTATGGCAAATGTTACCCGATATGATGGTGCTTTCTGGAGTGTCGGTGGTCTGAGGATGCCTGGAGAAATACACGTGACCTGGAATGGTGGTATGCTTCAAGTAGGCGAGGAGATAGAAGTGAAGTTTGCAGAGTTTGACGAGGCTACTCCTCCTGTTGCGGAGGAAAGCCATCAATCTGTGTTGGAAGCAGCAGCGGCACGTACAGATGACGACCCTGAGATATGGAATCGCCAACTGGATACTTATTATCGGTTGAAAAAATACTGGAGGATGAACACCTTATATAGAAGGAGTGATTGATTTGTATTTATTCATGGGGCTAATTTAGTGTATTCTAGATTGGCCCCGTATTGAAGAAATTTTTAGATGATGAAAATAAATATCTTAATTTTGTTGCTGTTCCTACCTTTAGTTGGTTTTGCTCAAAAAATAACTCAAGGTGATAATATGGTACGTATAGAAGGCAAGGCTTTCTTGTATTTTGATGCTGAGGGCAATCCTATAACAAGTGATGCCCATTCGGATTCTTTGGAAACTCACAAATATATAATTTCCATTAAAGGAACGGATGAAATACCGGAAATACATCTAGTTTATAAATATCCAAAACTGGAAACATTGATCGGTAAAACTCTTCCCAAAGTTGACTTTACCGATATAAATGGTGAGCCTGTTAAATTTGATAAGGCTGACTTTACGGTTATATGCTTCTGGAATAGACATTGTAGAGTTTGTATTCGAGAGCTCACTGCTTTAGATATACTTGCTGAAGATTTTCCGAATATTCAATTTGTTGCATTAACGCCTGATTCTCCTGATGAAGTACAGGAGCTAATGAAAAAACTCAAATTAGGATGGGAGGATATAAAAGTCGTTCCTAATTATAATGAAGATTTTTCTGATATACTTCGGATATATGCATATCCTTCTAATGTGGTTGTTGATAAAGATATGATTGTAAAGGAGGCAAATGTAGGAGGAAATACTCGCAAGCTTTTGAGAACGTTGGAAAGCCTATGATAAATTCTAAAGACTATATAGCCCTTTGTGTGTTCAGTATGTTATGTGTGAGTGCACTCTTTGCGCAATCTCACTCTTTTACTGATTCATCTATTGTACCTAAGTGGTTAATTGTTTTATTAATAGCTTTGGGTATATGGCTTTATTGTTCTATTAGAATGTTGTTTGTTAAAACTATGAAAGTGAATATATCCCTGTTGGGGATAGGTATTGTTATAGTTTGTCTTTCCCAGGCATTGTATGGGCTGTTGCAGTATTTTGATTTACTTCCTTCTCATTCGACCTATAAAGTTACGGGTAGTTTTGACAATCCAGCCGGTTTTGCAGCAGCGTTGTGCTGTGGATTGCCTTTTGTGGGATTCCTGCTATCCACTAAAAATAGATATATTCAGTATAGTGGATGGATAGCAGGAGCTCTTCTTACGGTAGCTGTTATTCTGTCCCATTCCAGAGCAGGTATAGTCAGCTTTGCAACGATAGCTGCTATATTCTTGTATCAGCGGTTGCTTCATAAACGAATATGGAAATATGTGTTATTGGGCGGTTTGGTCTTGTTGTTAACCGGCTGCTATTGGCTAAAGAAAGATTCTGCCGATGGAAGACTGCTTATCTGGCAATGCGGCATAGATATGGCAAAAGATGCTCCGTGGCTTGGGCATGGAGTAGGAAGCTTCGAGGCTCATTATATGGATTATCAGGCTGAATACTTTAGAACCCATGAGCACAACCGCTATGCAATGTTGGCTGATAACATAAAGCAACCTTTTAATGAATACTTGGGAGTTCTCTTGAATTTTGGTATTGTGGGGCTGTTGGCAGTGTTTGCCATGGTGCTTTTGCTTATTTATTGCTACAAAAAGAATCCCATTCGGGAAAAAGAAATAGCTTTATATTCGCTTATTTCAATAGGTATATTTTCTCTTTTCTCCTATCCGTTTACCTATCCTTTTACATGGATTATAACTTTCCTATGCATTTGGATAATAACACAGGAATATATAAGAGAATTTTTTGCTACAACCTGGATAAAGAACACTGTATGTATATTAATTTTTGTCTGCTCTCTTGGAGGAATTTATAAACTGGTGGAACGTATCCGGGCGGAAAAAGAATGGGCCGAGACCTCGACGCTTGCTCTATGCCGTTCGTATGACAAAGCTCTGCCTTCGTATGAGAAATTAGTGAAAGTGTTCGCAGATAATCCCTACTTCCTTTATAACTATGCCGCCATCCTTTTGGAAAAGAAACAATATCAGCAGAGTCTGCAAATTGCTTTGCAGTGCCGTCACTATTGGGCGGACTACGACCTGGAACTTATTATTGGAGAAAATTATCAGCGGCTCCATCAACCTCGGCAAGCGGAGAAATATTATAATAATGCGTCTATGATGTGTCCTTCCCGTTTTCTTCCTTTCTATAAACTGTTCCACTTATACAAAGAGAATGGAGAAAGTAAACAGATGCTCGCCATGGCTGAGGCGATTATAGATAAACCTATGAAAATCAAAACTGCTGACATTATGAGGATGAAAAGAGAAATGAAAAGGGAAAGAATACAGTTGTCCAATGAATTAACCGAATAAACATGATAGAAATGAAAAGATATTCTTTTAATATTATAGCCTTGGTCTTAGTGCTTGCCGCCTGCACAGGCGTGAAGTATTCCGACGAAACTATAAAAAACGACCTGCGTGCGCCTGCCTATCCATTGCTGACAGTGCATCCGCACCTGACTCTCTGGTCCAGAGCAGATACACTCACAGATGGTAATATGACTTTTACCAGCGGGAGAGAAAAAGAGCTTCCTTTTGTCGGCTTTTTGCGGGTAGACGGTGTTATGTATCGGTTTATGGGAAGTAAAGAACTCCCCCTGCAAGCCATTGCACCGATGGCTCTCGACCATGACAGATGGGAAGGGAAATATACATCTCTTCTTCCGGACGAAGGGTGGGAACAACCGGATTTTGACGATAAATACTGGCAAGTGGGAGAAGGTGCATTCGGTACACCCAACTTGTGGGAGGTGAGAACTCAATGGCTGTCTTCTGATATTTGGGTGAGGAGAGAAGTTGATATTGACCCCTATTTGCTGGAACATAAAAAGATATATTTGCGCTATTCGCATGATGATGTCTTTCAACTCTATATCAACGGAAAGCAACTGGTGAATACCGACTATAGTTGGGGAGCCAATTTTAAAACAGAGATTCCCGACTCTATCCTGCAAACAATGAAGGGAGGAAAAGCAGTGATTGCCGCCCATTGTGAGAACAGGTTTGGAAGTGCATTGGTGGATTTCGGACTTTTTGCCCAGGAACCTACTCTTCCGGTGGAACCCTTGGCTCCTATATCTTATGAAGAAGAATGGCAGGGCAAATACACCCTGAACCAACCCGGGGAGAAATGGGAAACCGAGGCTTTTGACGATACAGAATGGAACGAGGGGCAGGCTGCCTTTGGTACACACGACCAGAGAAATGTTCAGACTCCGTGGACTACTCCCAATATTTGGGTGAGACGGACAGTGGAATTCGATTCGGCATCGGTGGAGAAGAAACAACTTTATCTGCTCTATTCCCACGATGACGTGTTCCAACTGTATATCAATGGTAAGCAATTGGTAAATACTGGATATGTGTGGCGTGAGAAGGTGCGGGTGGATATTCCCGATTCTATTGCGGAAACGATGAAGAGCGGAAAAGCCCTTATAGCAGCCCATTGTGAAAATCGTATAGGAGGGGCTCTTGTCGATTTCGGCTTGTATGCAGAATTGAGGACTGCGAAGCAGACAGCAATAGATGTGCAGGCTACTCAGACGCATTATACATTTGCTTGTGGAGACATCGAACTAAAGCTAAGCTTTACCTCTCCTTATCTGCTGGACGATTTGGAGACTCTTAGCCGTCCTATTAATTATATTTCCTATCAGGCTAAAGCATTGGACGGCGAGAAACACGATGTGGATATTTATTTTGAAATGGACCCGCATAAGGTATTGCGTGCCGGGCAGTCCACCGAGATGTATGAGAAGTCGGGGTTGGTGTTGATGAAAACCGGGCGGGAAGGTCAGAAGCTGTGGGTAGATAAAGAAAAAGACGGTCCTGCATGGGGATATTTCTATCTGGGCACCAAAGATGACGTGACATACGCACAAGGAGATGCTGCCGAAATGCGTGCGCATTTTATGAAAGAGGGCAACTTAAAGCAGATGCGGCCTTCAAACGAGAAGCGGTATGCGGCCATTGCCCAACAACTGGATGTGGACAGTGAGCGTCCCCAGCATCTCACTGTTGCATTCGACGGTTTGTATACCATAGCTTACTTTGGCGAAGATTTGCGTCCTTATTGGAATAAGGATGGAAAGACTACCATAGAAGATTTATATTTAGACGCAGAAAAAAACTATGAAAGAGTGATGGCAGGATGTTATGATTTCGACCGTCGGTTGATGGCGGAGGCTACTGAAGTAGGAGGTAAGGAATATGCGGAACTGTGTGCATTGGCTTACCGTCAGACGATAACAGACTTTCAGATGTCCGAGTCGCCGGAAGGAGAATTGCTCTACTTCACCCCACAAGTAGGTGCATTCGATATGTACTTCCCCGCTTCTCCTTTGTTCTTGCGTTATAATCCCGATTTACTGAAAGCAATGCTCAATCCGTTCTTTTATTACAGCGAGAGCGGTAAATGGGGCAAACCGTTTCCCGCCCACGACTTAGGGGGCTATCCTCTTGTCAATGGACAAACGGAAGGAGGGGATATGCCTATAGAAGAAGCAGGTAATGGGTTGATTATGGTGGCTGCCATTGCGAAAATGGAGAATGATGCTTCATACGCAAAGAAGCATTGGGAAACATTATCGAAATGGTCGGCTTACCTTTTAGAGACAGGTGTGGATACCGGGGACCAGATGCACTCGGATAATTTCACAGGCAGATGCCCGCACAATGCTAATTTATCAGCTAAAGGTATCCTTGCCCTCGCCTCGTATGCCCGCTTGGCGGAAATGCTGGATAAAAAGGAGGAAGCGCAGAAATATATGGAAGCTGCCAAAGAAATGGCTAAGGAATGGGAGCAAGCTGCCTATGACGGAGACCATTACCGACTGGCTTTCGACCAACCGGATAGTTGGAGCCAAAAATATAACTTAGTGTGGGATAAACTGCTCAATCTGAACATCTTCCCCGAAAGAGTTTATCAGAAAGAAACAGCTTTCTATGCCACCAAGATGAATGAATACGGCTGTCCGTTGGAAAGCAGGCATACTTATACCAAAGCCGATTGGACCGTATGGACCGCTTCTTTGAACAGTGACCGTGAACAATTCCGCCAATTCATCTTGCCGCTCTACCGGTTTATGAATGAAACAACAGCCCGGACGCCTATGGCAGACTTAATCCATACGGACCACGCGGATATTGTTAATTTTCGAGGACGCCCGGTGGTGGGAGGATATTTTATTCGGTTATTGGAGTAAGGAAAACCTGTAAAAAAAGAAATAAGTAAGGATTGGCGAAATGGAAAGTATAAATATGTGTATAGGAAAATATAGATTTAAATAATATAGTAATGAGATAATAAAATTTATTAATTAACTTATCAATTAAGAATTATGAGAAAAGTATTATTGCTCCTAATAGGAGTTTTAGTAATGTTTGTTGCATGTCAACAAGACGAGTTTTACGATGCTATGGCTGAATCAAGTACATTAGAGATTAACGGAAAGAATATTTCTACTTTACAGACGAAAAGTCTTTATAGACCAGAGTATATGCCTCTCGATTCTATTCCAGAATGGGCACAACAGAAAATGACCATAGAAGAATATGGTATGTGGAGAATTATAGCAACTAAATACATGGTTGATTATAGTTTTCTTAATACTCCTTATTATGCTAACAATAAAGCTTATATTTATGATAAGGTGAAAGTTTTATGCGATAACATAAATGAAGGAATTGTGAAAGAAAGTGGGGACCATTTTACTGTGATGTGTCCGGAATATCATCGTTCTAATCTACTGACTAGGATAGAGAGAATGAGCGATCCGGAAGATGGCGGTTCAAAGAATTTGTCCTACAGAGTCACGGTATGTACTAATAGCCCGGTAAGTGTAGAATATACTCTTATTTATACTTACGGTGCTAATGATGGTTTTCGTATATGGTCTAGTGAATTTATAGCTCATCCCAGTGATGCCAAATTCAAAGGTGCTAAAAGTGGAAGGATAACTTCAGATGGATATTTGCATGTTTCGTGCGAAGGAACTGTTGAATATAAGAAACAAGAATATAAAATTAGTGGTAATGTAACTTGTCTATTAAGCAAAGAATGAAATATATATATATTCTTATTTGTGTTACCCTTTTTAATGTAACACTGAGTTATGCTCAGAACCCAGTGGGGGCTCGGTATGAAGAGAAAGGTGTAATTCCGGCATGGGTAAAGAATAAAACAACCCCTGAGGAATATAAGATATGGCAGATGCTAAGTAAATACTATCGTATTAATTATTCTCCTTTGAAAACTAGAAGTTTACAGGGTAAACAGAGAGAGGATATTTATGTCCGGTTGCGTAAATTGGGGGAAGATTTACGCTCAGGAAAGGAGAAAGTCGCTGGTAATGAAAAGTTTAGTATGATGTATGTAACGCCTGATACCGCATTGACTTATTGTACAAAGACAATAGAATGTATAGAGAAGAAATGCATAATCTATACAAGCATGGATGGGTATGATGCACATATAGAATTGACTCTTATCTATCATGTAGACGGAAAGACAGGTGCC
>JAUUNK010000023.1 GCA_030844565.1 Bacteroides ovatus | reverse complement strand
ACTTGGTCGGTACTTGGTCGGTGCTTGGTCGGTACTTGGTCGGTTTGTCACATCGCATCTGAATATCAGTGTTACACTGTCTGCCCATATCTTATATTCAGGTTCGGGCAATCCTGCTTTGCGGCATTCAGACATCATCAGTCCTATACCGCGTCCCCAGCTTTCCAAAACCTTCCGTTTATACAGAACATTGGCCAATAAAGGATTTTGTGGTTTTGATTCATGCTCTGACTTCATTTTTTCTGCATCCCATTCGGGCGGGAAAGTACCGGGGTTTTCTATTTCCACACGATCATCATAAATGGCTATGCCCACCGAACCGCCGGCTTCTTTGTACGATCTGTGGGTCAGCGAGTTCAATACTCCTTCTCTTATAGCCTTGTAGGGAATGGTCAGATGTTCCTCACGTTCCAATGTATCGGTTGTGCCGGATAAGGAAAGGTGCTTGAAAATAAATGCCATTGCCGCATTGAGCAGTTGAAAAAAGTTGCCTTGAATGCGTTGGCTGTCCATGAATACGGTTTTGTCCGTTCCTTTGAAACGGGCTAAGCGGAGCAGGCATTGGGGATATTCCATATCCTCATGTTTTCCAAACAGCACGGCTGCCGCATTGTTCAACACCCCATCTTTCAGTAAACCGAACTTTCCTAATATGGCAGGAATGTCAGTACCGGTATCTTCCGGCAGGCGACCGCATTCTATACCTAATCTGACTGTCTTCAATACCTCGTTGGTATCCAAGTGCTGTAAGGTCAGGTTGCTGTTTGCTAAAAGTTCCCAGCGGTATCTGTTTCCGTCACGCTGCAACAGTAGCTCATTGTATGCCGGCTGCGGCATCGTGGTGGTCGCACTTTCCACACGCATATAGGGTCGTCCTTTATAGCAGAACGGACGGCTGGGTTTGGAATCTTCAACACGGAAAACAATTACTTTTTTCTCATTATCCGACAGCGGTACATAGGAGATCTGTACCATTGCCACAGGTTCCAGCCGATTGATTGCTTCCGCTATATCCCGTTTGGTCTTGTCGCTTACTTCCTGCCCGATGATTTTTCCCTTGTCGCTCACACCGAACAGCACCGTACCACCGTTACCGTTGAGAAAGGCGCAAAGGGTTTCCATACCGCGTTCCAACTGACCGGTGGTTTCCTTGAACTCCACCAGCCCGCCTTCTTTTTCAGCTATCAACCGTTTTATTATATCGAGGTCTTCTATAATCATATATAATTCTGTAACGTAAGTACAAAGGTAGCGGTTTCCGCTGACATTCGAGCAAAAGAATCGAATACTATCTGTCGGAAAAGACAAACTATCCTATAAAAATGCAAGAATGGCATCCTGCCACCATCTGCTTCGGCTTTGGTACAAGATAGCCTTCTTATGCGCTCTTGATTTACGGCTCCTGATGCCCAAAGAAGACAGTAACAAGGAGGATAAGACATCCGCTTTTTTATTTCAGCCTGCAAAGGTAGCCCCGTGCCTATCTGGATTGAGCAAGGCCGGGCCCTTACGGGTTTCCGCAAAAATCTTCCGCGCTGCGCTTGCGGTATTTTTCCGGAAAGCCTTGCACAATCCGGCACGGGACTGTTTGGCAGGCAAGAAATAAAAAATCGGCTCACGAACCGGTAAGTGTTTAACTGAAAAAATATGGCTATGAGCAAAACAAGAGCAAACAATGGCATGAAAGAGAATTTGAGTCCAACCACCGAAAGCAAGGATAATCTGCTCATTGGACAGATTTATTGGAAAGGGTGTGCTTACCCTGTAAGAGAAATAGATACCGGAAAACATTTGTTCAAGGTGTCTGTGGAAAGCCTGCTGGATGAACTGATAAACGATATGCGCAACGGAATATATGAGGCAATGGAAGCGTGCGAAGAGATAGACGCTTACTGCACCGATGAAGAACTGCGTACTTTGTCCGATTCTGAATTATATAAACTGTATTGTTAAACCAACTGATTGAAAAAATATGAAAAAGAGAAGCAACTTCACACCGATGGAAAGATTTCATGAGATTCTTGTCGGTCATAGTTTGAATGCAATGAATGTGGGAATCAACCATATTCGTGTTTTCCTTGAGGGCAAAAAACTGTTTGATTACTATCCGTTAAGGATGAAACTGTTTGACTACCATAACTGGCACCAGTTGACTTATCCTTCTTTTGGAAACGACGACACGAAATGGGAAAACGAACTTGATGATATTATCCGGTGCCTGATGATAAAATCCCAATAAAAGTTATGCTTATAAACAAAAACAGTAAAACGCTCATTTGGGATAACATTCCCGAATGGGCGATTTATTCATTGGAGTATGGCATTGAAGAGGATTTGTTTCTTACCGATGAAGACAAAAAATTGATAACCAAATTTATCGGTGAAAATTTTCCAAACGGATATGCCATGTCAGTGGATTGGGAATCATACAAGGAGTTCGACCGTTTTCCTGCATTCGGAAAACCGTGCAAGACTTATACGGTCAGGTTCTGTAACCTATAAATCAGAAAAATATGAGAAAGATAACATTGAGCGAATACAATGCCATTCCGGAAAACTATCGTGGGATTTGGACTGTCGAACGTTGGGATTTGCCTGATTGGGCAGAAATACGCAAAAGACATATCGGCAAACGTACCATGATGGTTTATGATAAAGGTACATGCCTGCTGGTAGAGGGAATCGGCTTTGAAATCGTGGATGATTCCGGCTGGAAAAAGCCGGATGAAATCAGAAAAGACATAGATATGCTTTACCAAGAGTTCTGTAACATGCGTAAATGCGAACCGCATTATGCAGATTGCATCATACGTTGGCAGGACACTCTGGATACATTGGAAACAAGAATTGCATTGTCCATGGATTCCGATACGGAATGGGATGAAGAAATCTTCTATTATTGCAACAGCCGGAACGAATTGAAATCACTCACAGAAAAAGGTTGCTCAGATTTTGTCATTGCTGATTGCTTCGGCTTCGGAATGTATGAAAAGCCGATGCAGGAAATCTGAACAACATATTGAAAAAAGTAATGAAATACCAATAAAAACAAGAAATCTCAGCCATAATGACCGAGATTTCTTTTCTTCCTTTTTATAGTGCAGATGCGACGACTAAGCTCGCACGGGCACTTTTAGTATTGCAAAGGTAAGGATTCTTTTTTATTCAACCAAATAATATGAATTCAACTTTCTATTTTGGAAACCTGCGCTATAACTTTTTGGGCTTCGGGAGTCTGAATGGAACTGACAAGATTTTGAATATCATTCTCCAAATCCTTTTTCCGCGATTGTGAGATACACCCCAGCATATACCTGGCAACATCTATGCCACCTTTAATATTGTGTCTGCATTCGGCAGAAATGTCAGCAGGCAAACGTTTGATTCCTTTAGGAAAGTCCATACGGTAAATACAACCTCCGTGTGCACATTTGTTACGAAGTACACGTATAGTTTCCATATAGTTATAAAAAACACCTCTTGAACAGCCATAGGCATTAGCGACCAGATCTTTCGCTTCCGCTTCTTTCAGCGAATCATATAATGTTATGATATTGCCTATTGTCATAAACTCGATGGTTTTCCATGCAGGAGCATATATCCCCGGATGGTTGGCATGATGACGTTGGATAATGGGGTTTTTACGCATAACCGCATATACCTGTTCTTCAAAATCGTTAACGAATTTAGAGGTTACATACTTACGATTGACAAACCAGCAGGGGTCATCAATGTATTTCAGCGATATGTTGTAGATGAGTTTTGTACGGATATTGACCTCAATACGGTCAAGAGCATTGAGCAACAATCTCCTGAGTCTGGTATCAAACTCATAAAGGTCATAGACACTTTTAAATGTAGTACCCGGTTTTAACTGATGGTCACGATGTTCCAGACATGGGAACTTTATTTCGTATGGAAAAGAATAGAATCCAAGTCGGTAATAACCCACATCAAGGAGAATCTCTTTCGCTTTCTCCTCATCATCAAATGTCATTCCATTTGATTTCAGTCTGGCTATTTGTTGGTCTATCGTATATGCTTTTTTCATTGAATTCATTGAATATTTATTTTAAATGCGAATTTACTCATTTTTCTTAAAACATATATCCAATGTGCTGATTGATTTATAGAAAGATAAATCGTGCCAAGCATTATTCCATATTCCTCCATAAAATTCCATCATTATTCCGCTTCACTTGGCAAGTCCCTTCGAGAAGATAACTCGGAGGATGATACCTTCCACGTTCAAGCCTCCGGTTTTCGGGACACAAAATTCCCTTTGGTAATTTTCCGCCCGAAAAAACGCTCCGGTATCATCGTCCGAGTTGGGGAAAAGGTCCGGGACTTAGCAAGCGAAGCGACCTACGACGCATAGGACAAAACCAAAAAGACAAATGACGGCGGTCTTTTGCCGTTGCTGATGTCGCAATGGATTACGCTGTCAATATCTACCATACAAAAATGATCTTCCGGTCTTATGGAGCAACGGAAGGAAGTGGGGACTAAAGACAGCTCGCTCTCCACTCTGCATAATACATTTCTCTTTATCGCTTTCCTTTTGTTTCCGGCTTTTCTACCGCTTCCGCCTTTTCTGTTTGTTGGGGCTTACCTCCTGTGTGCTCCTTCTTTCTTTTTTGTTTTATCGGACTCTGTATATTTCCCACACTTTTACCCTGATTCTTCCGTTTTTCTGCCTTTCGTCTTCCCGCCTATGGTGAAACGTGATGACATACGATGAAACGGATAGTCCAACGCATTGAAATATAATGTTTTATCAAAATTATGCCTATATATTTGCGGTGACAACAATAGTTTTCAACTCTAAAAATCACAGTTATGGCAAAGAAAAATGTAAGGGACGAACCCATGAAAACACAAGTCACCGAGAATGACCAGCTGAGTGACATTGTCTTCATTCTCGACAAGATGGAACTGCTGTTGCAGGCTATATCCGAAATTGACAAGAACGGCAGGTACAAGACGGTTCCTGCAGACAAGGAACACCGGAACTCCTTTCTGAAAATAGACCGTTATGCCAGCATGTTCGAGAATTTTCTGAAAAACTTCTGGAGCCAGTTCAAGGACCCGACCCGTTTCGGACTGCTCACCATCAAGGAGGACACCCTGGACAGCCCTGAAGTCAGACAGGCGGTGGAAGACATAGCCGCAGGCAGGAAATCGGATGCGGTGGATGAATTTCTGAAAAAATACGAGATTGTACCACGCACCAAGGAAAACCAAAGTATAAACAATCAAAATCAAGAAGAAATGGCAAAGAAAAACCAGACACAGCAGCAGGCCGCCCCGGAAACCGGGCAGCAGCCCAAGTACCGCTACAATGAATCAATGATCAACTGGGAGGAACTGAAACACTTCGGACTGTCCAGGGAGGAACTTCAGGAGCGCGGACTCCTTGACCAGATGCTCAAGGGATACAAGACCAACCAGGTCGTACCCATCAGCATGAATTTCGGTTCCGCTGTTTTGCGCACGGATGCACGACTGTCATTCCAGCAGTCCGTGGGAGGTCCCATCGTATTGGGCATCCACGGTATCCGTCAGAAACCCGAACTTGACCGTCCTTATTTCGGACACATCTTTTCCGAAGAGGACAAGAAGAACCTGCTTGAAACAGGCAACATGGGGCGTGTCGTGGAACTGAAGGGACGTAACGGGGAATATATCCCTTCCTTCGTGAGCATTGACAAACTTACCAACGAGGTGGTTGCCATGCGTGTGGAAAATGCGTTCATCCCGAAGGAAATCAAGGGAGTGCAGCTGACCGAACAGGAACAGAACGACCTGAGGGAAGGCAAGAAGATATTCGTTGAAGGGATGATTTCCAACGGTGGAAAGGAATTTGATGCCCATATCCAGATCAATGCCGAGCGCAGGGGTATCGAATACATCTTCGAGAACGACAAGCTGTTCAACCGCCAGTCGCTGGGTGGCGTGGAACTGACCAAACAGCAGATTGAAGATCTCAATCTGGGAAAAGCCATCTTCGTGGAGGGAATGGCACGCAAGGACGGTGAGCTATTCTCCTCGTATGTAAAGCTGGATGAAGCCACCGGCAGACCTTCCTATACACGCTACAACCCGGATTCTCCGGAAGGCGCACGTGAAATCTACATCCCGAAAGAAATCAACGGAGTGAAGATAACTCCGGAAGAACAGCAGCAGCTCCGGGAGGGCAAGGTCATCTTCCTCAATGACATGGTCAACCGCAAGGGCGAGGAATTCTCCTCATTCATCAAGGCAGACCTGGAAACCGGACGGCTGAGCTATTCACGCACACCGGACGGCTTCGAGCAGCGTGCGGAGTTCAAGATTCCGGACAAGGTATGGGACGTGCAGCTGAACCGCCAGCAGCGTGCCGATCTCCAGAGCGGCAAGGCCGTGCTGGTAGAGGGCATCAAGGGCTATGACGGAAAGACCATCTCCCAGTATGTCAAGGCGAACTTCAACCAGGGCAGGCTGGACTTCTACAACGAGAATCCGGACCGCAAGCGTGACGCTTCACAGCGGAATGTCGTGGCCAACGCCCAGAAACAGGGACAGGAGGCGAAGCAGAGCAGCCGCAGATCCAAAGGTGCAAGCATGGCCTGAAGTAAAACGAATGTATAATCCAAAAGAATCAGAAACATGGAAAAGAACAATGGAAACAATGCGCCTTTCAAGGCGGAAGACGTAAACTGGGAAGAACTGGCCGGAATCGGCATCCTCAAGGACGAACTGGAAATGTCGGGAGAACTTGAAACGCTGCTCAGCTGGAAAAAAACGAAAGTAATGTCACTCAGCCTTGTACTCCTCGGTGTGGACGTGGTGATGGATGCCACCCTGCAACTGATACGCAAGGACGGTGAACCGCTGATGGAAATCCTTGGCGTGAAGCCGATGGCATAACATCTCCTTTTCACCCGATACGACAATCAACCGTCAAATGTCAAACCGCCGTTCCCCGTCATCCATGGCGGTCGCGGGGAACGGCTTTAATTTTACAAAAAAATGAAGATAAAAGCAATCATAGCAGAAAAACCGAGTGTGGGAATGGATATCGCCCGTGTGGTCGGGGCTACCGAAAAGATGGACGGCTACTGTAC
The DNA here is from genome assembly GCA_030844565.1 of Bacteroides ovatus. Classification (GTDB taxonomy): domain Bacteria; phylum Bacteroidota; class Bacteroidia; order Bacteroidales; family Bacteroidaceae; genus Bacteroides; species Bacteroides ovatus_A. The sequence continues at coordinate 33,405 of JAUUNK010000023.1, read as the reverse complement.
AGGCAACGGATACATGGTGACATGGGCTCTGGGGCACCTCGTGCAACTTGCCCTGCCCGGCACGTATGGCTATACGAAGACAACCGCCGCTGATCTCCCGATGCTGCCGGACCCGTTCCGGCTTGTTTCCAGACTGATCCGCACGGACAAGGGCACGGTGACAGACCTGACCGCTTCCCGGCAGTTGAAAATCATCGAGGGGGTATTCTCCAGATGCGAGAGCATCATTGTGGCAACCGATGCCGGACGAGAGGGTGAACTGATATTCCGTTGGATATATGACTATCTGGGATGCACCAAGCCGTTCATGCGTCTGTGGATCTCATCGCTTACAGACGAGGCTATCCGGGAAGGTATGGCCAATCTCAGGAACGGCAGCGACTATGACAGTCTCCATGCGGCCGCTGACTGCCGGGCAAAGGCTGACTGGCTGGTGGGCATGAACGCCAGCCGAGCGTTGGCGATAGCCACAAGTTCGGCCAATAATTCCATCGGACGGGTGCAGACTCCGACACTCGCCATGATATGTACCCGTTTCAAGGAGAACCGGAATTTCGTGTCTGTTCCTTATTGGCAACTGCATATCACGCTGACACAGGGAGAGGCGCACCGGCAATTCATCCATACGGGGGAATTCAAGGACAAGGCAGCAGCGGAAGCGGCATTCGGCAACATCGGCACCGGTTCTCAGGCGACAGTCACACGACCGGAACGCAAGAGGGTCTTCCGGCAGCCACCGCTTCTCTACGACCTGACATCCCTACAGAAAGACTGCAACACCCATTATGACCTGACGGCAGAAAAGACCCTTTCCATAGCCCAGTCCTTGTATGAGAAGAAACTCATTTCCTATCCGAGAACCGGCAGCCGCCATATTCCGGAAGATGTCATGCGGATCATTCCTTCCCTGCTGGAAAAAATCACATCCATATCGGATTTCAAGGCATACGGGGAATCCTTTGACTTGTCCGACCTGAATACCCGGTGTGTGGACGGCACCAAAGTGACGGACCATCATGCACTGATCATTACCGGTATCATCCCGAACGAACTCTCCGAGGCTGAATCGGCGGTCTATACCCTGATAGCCGGCAGGATGCTGGAATCCTTTTCGCCACCCTGCGAGAAAGAGCAGCTGACCATGGAATGCACCTGTGAGGGAATGGTCTTCCGTTCACGTTCCTCTTCCGTCATCCGTCCGGGATGGTGCGGCGTTTTCTCACGGAGGGAGGAAAGAGACGGAGACGAACCGGAAGGGAAAGTCGGTATGGCTGTATTTGCCGAAGGAGAAACCCTTCCCGTCATGGGTCGGGGACTGGTGCAGAAGAAGACCCTTCCCAAGCCGCTCTACACGGAAGCGACCCTGCTGGGCGCCATGGAGACTTGCGGAAAGGACATTACCGATGAAGAGGCGAAAGAGGCCGTAAAGGATGCCGGAATCGGTACACCTGCCACACGGGCAGCCATCATTGCCACCCTGTTCAAAAGGGACTATATAGAACGATCCGGAAAGAGTATCCGTCCTACGGAAAAAGGGCTCTATCTGTTCGAGGCCGTAAAGGATATGCAGGTGGCGGATGTGGAAATGACAGGCTGCTGGGAGAAGGCACTGGCTCAGATTGAAGGGCATACACTCGATACGGAAACGTTCATGCGTTCCATCCGTGACTACACGCACAAGGCCACCGATGAAATACTCCGTCTCGAATTTCCTCTGCCCAAGTCACGTTCCTTCACTTGCCCCAAATGCAAGTGTGGTCATGTCATCATCCGGGGGAAGGCGGCCAAATGTGACAAGGAAGGTTGCGGACTGATGGTATTCCGCCGTTTTCTGAACAAGGAACTGACCGACCAGCATCTGGAACAGCTTTTCTCTTCAGGCTCCACCCGGCTCATCAAGGGCTTTAAAGGGAAAAAGGGGATCTCATTCGATGCCATGGTCGCCTTTGACGAGAGCTTTAACCTGAAACTTGTTTTTCCAAAGCCCAAAGGTGGAAAAGGGAACTGAACCAGTCATTCCATTTCCGGGACAAAGGTAGCGGACCGCCGGTTTCCACCTGCAAGGTCGGGCCTTGCAGGTTTCGGGGAAAATCATCCTCGCCGGGCTCCGGTATTTTCCCCGAAAACCTTGCCTGTGGAGGCAGTCCGCTTTCCGGCCCCGAAATAGGAAATGACATGTTTCACCGATTAATACTGTACGGTCATGAAAACAAGAGAGTTTATCGCGAGGTTGAGAACAGACAAACGGATCAGGATGGCGGCATTGGTGCTTGTTGCCTTTGCCGTATTCAGTTATCTGTATTCACGGGGAATATCCCCCGTATGGGCAGCGGTAGCCATTGTCTGCTTCAGGGGATTCTTCAGGTTTCTGTATAAGATAGCCTGCCTGCTTGTTGCCGCTGCCATACTTTTCTGCATCTTCAGTTATCTGGTCTTTTAGCAAACAGGAGGGAACATGAACCGGATATGCTTTACCTGTTATAATATGGATTCCGACAGAAACAGCGTACGGAACGGAGCTGCCTTGAGGGGCGGCTCTTTTTGTATCTGACATGTCCGTCATATAGAGAAAGTAGAAACAGCAGGAACAGGAAGGATGAAAATACAGCCATTGACAGACCGAAGAACTACAGGGCAAAGGTGGCAAATGCTTCTGTACGGACGACAAGGTCAGGCCCCTTGCGGGGTTTCCCGGGAAAAATCATCCTCGCTCTGCTGCGGTATTTTTCCCGAAAACCTTGTCTTTCCGGAAGCATTTGCAGTAAAAGCCCTTGTAGTTCAACGGGCTGCCAAAGCCCGGATATTCACAATTTAAATAAAAGGAGTATGCAACAGACAATCATCGCAAGACAGTCACCGGCTCCGGCATGGATTCCGGTGATAGAGAAAAAGAAAAAAATCCGGATACCGGAACCGCACATCAAGCTGCCCGGCAGGGGAGCGACAGGTCCCGTACCTGTCTCCACGCTGTTGAATCCGGTATTGGAAATCTGCAACCATCCCGACAGGAACAGGCTTTTGGCTGAATTTTTCCGGGAATATTGAAACAAATCGTTTTACCATTAAATAATTTAAGTTATGTTTTTCACAGCAATCCACCAGATGATGACAGAAAACGTGGATCTCACGATTGTCATCCGCAAAGCGAACGGACAACTGACCGTTGCCACATTACCCAAGTCAAACGGGCTCAAGGACGAGGCTCAGAACCATATTGTTCCGCTGACCGTTACAGGCACACCGCAGGAACTTGACGCGGGATTCCTTCAGACCGTCACACGGCCGATACAGAAGGCCGGCGGCCTGATTGCGAACATGGCCCAGTTCGAGGCACAGGCAGACAAGGCGGCAGCCAACAGCAAGGCCGCCAGGGAAGCGAAGTCCAAAGAGTCAAAGGAAGAGAGGGAAAAACGGGAAAAATACGAGAAGCTGATGAAGAAGGCGGAAGAAATGACTACCGCCAAGAATTATCGGGAAGCCCTCAACCTGCTCGGACAGGCAAAATCCCATGCGAATGAAGCACAGCTGAAAGGGATTGAAGAAAAGATTCAGGCTGTCGACAAGGAAATGAACAAGGGAAGCCTCTTTGACCTGATGGAACGGCAGCCCCAACCGGAACAGCAACCGGTAGTACAGAACCGTACACAACCGCAACCGCAGCAGGTCATGCAGCCACAAGCGGCTTATGCCCCTGCTCGGCAAGCTCCAGCAAGCAGGCAACCGCAAAGGCAGGCTCCTATGCAACAGCCGGAAAGACCGGAATTCGGACAGCCTCCTGTACTGCAGGCACAACAACAGTCAGGGTTGTGGATGCCACAGCAACCGGAACAGCAGCCGGTACGCCAGCCACTGCAACCGCATCCTCACTATGCTTCACAAAACACCGGATCCGGACAGGATATGTATGGAATGCCTCCGGCAACGGGAGGATGGCAGGATGAATCCTTCCTGCAGGAGGATGAACAGCAGCAGCTTTACTTCTCCGATTCTGAACAACCGGCCTACAATCCGAAAGACTACGAGGATTACATAGACTTTCCGCAATCCATGCTGGAACCGAAATATTCACCTTATCAAACCCGATAAACTATGGCTCTTCAAATCAAAGGGATGTCACGTACATTCAAATTCAAGAAAGGAACAGAGTATGTAACCCTTCAAGACCCGGATCCGAACCTTTCTCCGGATGTGGTCATGAGTTATTATTCGAACTTCTATCCGGAACTGACCACGGCAACCGTACATGGTCCCGTCATCCGGGATGACAGGACGGAATACGAGTTCAAGACAACCATCGGGACAAAAGGCTGACGGTATGGATAAAGACAACAACAAGAAACAGAAGAAATCATGTGTACCATTGGACGGACAGCAGGCGGAACGGCTGGCAAGGCTCATCATCGGACAGACCGTGCGCAATATCCGGTATGGAACGGACAGGAAAGAAAGGATAACGGTGCCAAGCAGTGCCGTTCCTCTTTTCTGAACACCACGTTTCTGCCCAAACCGCTGCCGAATCTCTTCGTGGAAGACACCGGAGGAAACAGGTACAATCTCATCACGCAGGAAAATTACGAATTCCTGCGTGATTCTTATTTCAGGTATGCCTGCCTCTTGGGAAAGGAAGCGGTACATACTCCGGGACGTACATTCGGCGAAGGAATCGCAAAACTGCACGAAGAAATGGAAATCCTTGTCGGAGAAGAACTGAATGTCAATATAGAAGAGCAAAACGGACGGTTGCTGTTCAGGCTCTGGAAAACCCATCGTTGGGGTGTACTGACATTGTATTATTTCCCGGTGAAATTCGTGGAAGATCTCGGTCCGGAACTGAGACGCATCTCCATCACGTTTATCCATCAACTGATGAAGGCAAACGGAATACAGACCGTGCTGGACGAGGACGATACGGACTATGTGCTGACATGGATCTCGGAAGGAATTCCGGACGAGACAGCAGAGGAAAGAAGAAACCATCTGAAACTTCTGCACTCCTACGAGAACGGCAGAATACAAGCACTGCTCCGTAGGGTGGAAGACAGGTGTTACTACAAGAACCTTCCGAAAGCACTTGACCGGTATGAACCCCAAAATGACTATGAGCGGTCGCTGGTCTCCGCCATGAAGGAGGGGTTGGACTTCCTGTCACCGGAGCATGGCATCATGGAATACAGTTACGACCCTTTCTTTGAAGAGGAGCCTGAATGCCTGCCGATGTATCTCCACCAGCAGATTCGTGTAGTCTATGACAGCAACGATATGGTGACAGACTACCTGGTGGATTACTACAATTCATACAGCAGGGAGACCTATGACATCATACCTGCAACGACACTCGCCCTGTCACCGGAAACGGAAAAGTTATTCTGCATGGATGACTATCCGGAGCGATTTCTACAATGGGCGGACAAATTCATCAACATAATCATTTGAACATCATGATAGAGACAAACGAACTTACAAGGACTTTGAAGACCTTGCTTATCCCCAAGGCGGCACTGATTGCTTACGCCTCGGAGAATGAGAAGAATTTCTTTTTGGAGGTACGGGATATAGACGACCGGGGAAATATGACGGAAGGAAGGCCGGTGACCCTGGAATTCATGAACGAACTGGTGAAGGGGTATTCGGAAAGGCACAGTAGCACGCCCTACGGAAAAATACCGTCCAACCTGATGTATTGCGATTCACGAAAAGGAAGCGAACGGTATGTATGGTACAATCCTCCGGGTAAAAGGATGATGTTCTTCATTCCGGGGCTTGAAATCGAGAATGCGGAATACAACCTGCCGGGAGTGATTTACAAGGCGGGGGAACACGGGATGAATATATATGCCTACAAGGGCGATACACCCGACGAGGATACGCCACTATATGCCGCACCGTTCTTCAACGTGACCGGATCCAGCGTATGCCTGGGTTCTGCCAATTTAGAGAAACCGAAAGATATGAGCTACGAAAAGCTGCTGCAATACTGGGAAAAGAAATTCTGGCTGACGGAGTTCTCCCACTTGGGAGGCAACGGAAACCCGACTCGATCAAACCTTGTATTGGTGACGAAAGCAGCCAGGAACAGACCTTTCGACCTCGAAGAGTTAAAACCATTGAACAATCTGAAACTTAAAGACATCCTGAAATGAAAAGAGTACACTATATTGACAACTATCTGGTAAATCCGCAGCATCCGGTAACGGTAAATCTGATTGGTGCGGGAGGAACAGGCTCACAGGTACTAACCTGTCTGGCCCGGCTTGATGCGGCATTGAGAGGACTCGGACATCCGGGACTGTTCGTGACCCTGTATGACCCCGACATCGTGACGGAAGCCAACATCGGCCGTCAACTGTTCGGGCCGTCTGATCTGGGACAGAACAAGGCGCAATGCCTTGTCACCCGGATAAATAATTTCTTCGGCAACGACTGGAAGGCGCAGCCGGACATCTATCCGACCGTATTGAAGGATGCCCGACGGGATAATCTGGCCAATATCACAATCACTTGTACGGACAACATCAAATCCCGGATAGACCTGTGGAACCTGTTGAAGGCTTTGCCACAACCGACATACTGCACTTACGAAACCCCTTTGTATTGGATGGATTTCGGAAACACGCAGACCACGGGACAGGTCGTTATGGGTACGGTGCCGAAAAAAATAAAACAGCCGGCATCCAAACTGTATGAAACTGTCAGTTCCCTGAAAGTAATCACACGTTTCGTGCGGTACTCTCGGGTAAAGGAAGAAGACTCCGGTCCGAGCTGCTCGCTGACGGAAGCATTGGACAGGCAGGACCTGTTCATCAACTCCACGCTGGCACAACTCGGCTGCAATATCCTGTGGAAGATGTTCCGCAACGGGATGATCGAGCATCACGGGCTGTACCTGAATCTGGAAACGATGAAAGTGAATCCGATAAATATATGAATAAATAGTCAACCGCATTTATTTCTATTTTTCTGATTCAGAAACGGCAGGTCTTACGATACACTCCTTGGTCGCCCGTTCCTCCATCCGACGTATTCTCAAATCCAAATCGGGGTGAGTGGAAAATAGCTGGCTCAACTTACTACCCTTTTGCACACCTGCTTCTTCCTGCATCTGTTTCAATTTCTGAAACGAAAGAGCCATGGCCCAAGGGTTTTTGCCGGCTTTCTTCAGAAAGTCATAGCCGTAATCATCTGCTTCGCATTCCTGTTTCTGAGAATAGTTAGCGTGGATCAAAGCTTCACCCAAGTCGGCCCAGTTGAGATTCGCTCAAAGCGGAAGCCTTCTCCCCTTTCGATGCAATCCCGTCCCTTAGGGCCGAGGTGAGAAGGGCTGTCTGAAACCCGTCTTTCGAATCCCTATGCGCCACATGGCCAATTTCATGACCGATGCCCCCCAGTAATTCTTCGTCCGTCATGATGTCCATTAGAGAGGAGAACACGCGCACACTGCCATCTGCACAAGCAAACGCATTGACATCACCCACATGGTAAACCTTGAAGTTTAGAGGTATGCCGTCCGCTTCGTCCAATCCCTGGGACAGCTCTTTCAGACGGATAGTGTAGGGGTTATCGTCTGGACAAACCTGATTGTGCTTATCCATCCAATCAATGTATTCTTTTACATATTCCGCCATCTGCTTGTCTGTCAGCGTGACAGCCTTTACCGCTTTTAAACCTCCGCTTACCGCTTTCTTCAGATTGAATTGAGCTAAGGCAGGCTTTGTCCCAGCCAAGCAAACCAGTAACAAAACTATTTTCCAAATGTTCTTCATCTTTTTTACGCTTTTGATTTTAGTAGAATGAAACCAACCAGAAAACAGAACAGTCCGAACAATCCAACAACTCCGCAAAGAATACATTCCTGCGATGGCAAAATGACCTTATGGGTATGCGACGGATGATACCACAAGGAAAGGATGCTCCCTTCCGACAGAAAGGGGTTGTAGAGTTCTGTCCGTACGCTTTGGGTATATCCGTTTACCTTGTACTCCAACCATGCCGTATATTTGTAGATATTTTTCCGGGGGCGATACACTCTTTCCGAATTGATACAAACAATGGTTCCCGATATATGTATCATTTCCTGCGATGCAGCATGCAGAACATACACACGACCCGCAACCGCAAGTAAGGCAAGGCTACCAATAACCAGAGTCAAATAAGTCGTAATCTTCGATTTTATGTGTGCTGCCATTTTAAACAAACTGAGAATGTGGATGTATGAAAACGGTCATATCCTGTCGTCCTGTTCTCATTCAGTATTTATATATCACGCCTTGTTTTTGATAATCATGACCTCGATGATGGAAATGGCTATATCTTCGGGGATTGACAATGATGCCGCCATCTGGTTGATGATGTCTTTCTCTTCCTCCTCCAAAACACCATCTGCCAAAGCTATATCCACCGCACAGGCAAAGACTGTCAATTTGAAATCTTCGCTCAAGTTGTCTGTTGAAGCTTTCACCAAGGCACCAGAACCATATTTCTTCAAAATCCTGAATAGTTTGTCAAACAGCTTGTCAAACGCAGGATTGGAAAAATTGTCATAAAGTCATAAGCGGCGGATGTAATTTACGATTCCAGCCCACTCTGATTCCGCAATACTTCCGTCTGCACCGGCCATCGCCAAGGCAATGCCGGCAAAGGCTTCTTGTTGAGTCAACTGTGTCTCTTCTGGAGCTGCTTTGAAAATCTTGTCAAAAAGTCCCATATTCAATCATAAAGGCCTTCGGTTCTCATCGGCCTGGTAAATTAAAAATAAGGTCGTAGAACTGTATGCCAGCATATCCAAACTTTGGCCATTATAGCAGGCATAACTCCCTTTCAACCGTTTGATAGACTTATCGCATTCAGTATTCTATTCAGCAAAAAGCCTAATCATTTTCATGCACAAATATAATCAACAGGAGCAAATGACTCAAACATTCGGCTGTAAATTTCCTGCAAGATGTCTTACAACATCTATTTTGGGTGTCTTTGAAAGTGAGCTACCCAGACCTAAAGGCGTGAGCTTCGGAGACTAGTGTCTCTCCTCTTTTACTGATTCTTCCTGCCACGGCTTTTTAGGACACGTGACCAGCCTTACAGTGCTTGAAGTCTACGTTTGCCGCATCCCATCAGAGAGTAGTTTAGCGCTATCCTCGCTATGGATAAGAATAATTCAGAAAGAGAAGGGGTGGTATATATCAATCGGATTTGAAATACTTACTTATCTTCTGGTACAGCTACCTGCACCAATACCACATGAAATTTGAGCACATGGCACAGATTATTATAGTTATAATCAACCAAGGTTTGTTGAACAAGCCATGGAGCCAAGAACAATCCTATTAATGTCATACAAAGGGCTATCAATGTAAACATGAGAAATCCCCAATACCAAATTTGACTATCGGAAATCCATTGTCCTTTCTTCTCTTTCTTCTCTTTCTTCGCTTCTTTCAGTGTATCTATAGATTTTTTGATGTCTTTATGGCATCGCCAACAGTATCCTGTACCTTGTTCTTTTACTTTCTTTTTTGTTCCATCATCCAAGATAGGATAAACTTTAATGCTTAAAGCATTCACCGATTCAGCCATTTTCTTTAGTTCTTGAAGGTTCATTCCAAGTTACTCATTTGCTTATTGACTTAATTGCTGATAACCTGAACCTGCCTTGACAATTCTATGATTTCACAAAGTTTCTGTTCTTCCCAACCTTTTGAGGTGGATCCAGGAGCCTCATTTGTTCTTTGTGTTGTCATTTCCGATTCATGACTATACTTGTTCTTCATACGCTCTCATCCGCTCTAATAAAACTTCTTTCAAATTGTCATTTTTGTCTAGGTTGAGCTTGCTTCTTATGCTTGAGCGCTGACTTGTAATGTTGCCGCTACTTCTATGCAGTATTTCACATATCTGACTGACTGTCTTATCCTGCACAATCAGTCGGCAGATGCTTAACTCAGATGGGGATAGTTCTGGAAATATGGTCCGGAGCACCTCAATGTGGCTCTTTTCTTCTTTCATGTGTGAAGTAATGGCTGCATAGAGGTTCTTTTTTGTCTTTTCCCCCAATATGCTTAGCAGCGAACAGTTCTTTTCTTCCGTATTGTCATTGTTTGCGAGCTCGGCAAATGCAAACAGCTCTTTTCTGCTCATCTGAAGCGATTTTAAGAGGGAGGCCTCTTCTGCCTTCAGGATATTGTATTCCTTCTGAAGGGAATTGATGTTTTTATTTAACAGCCGTCCCAGTATTGCTACCATACTATATATAATGATTATCAAAGGGAGAAAAGAGGTCAAAAAAGGTCCATGCGTGACAACAACACAGGCTATATATGAAGCAACAGCTAATATGGATAACTGGATGGATACTTTATACATATATGCGCAGATAGCAATCATGATATATAATATTGACATTACCATATTACCCATAATGAGTAATCGTTGAAAAGAGTAATCATTATAAATAGAACAATAGATTATTTCTATACATGTTTCTATATGTATAACGATTAAGATGGAAGAAAACGCTGTATTGATATTGATTTTCTTTGTGGAGTAAAGTGTAGTAAACACCACCAATGCCGCAAACTGAATCGCATTCATATAATAGTACAGTGTTTCCGGGAATGGTATACTGAAGGTGTAAGCTGGAATACAGAGAAATACAATGCCTAAGAAAAGAAGGAATACGTTCTTTTGCTGATGTTCCATCATAGTACCTTCTTCTATCGAATTATCAATAAGCAGTCGATATACGGTTCCTACTGTCATAATTAATCGATTTTCAGTTGTTAATGTATATGTTTATTTTTATTAGGTGCAAATATAATTAGTTTTTTATTGAAAACCAAATATTTATCTATAATATGTAATCATTATAAGTATTCGAGGTTTAATCGGATAATTAGGGTAAGTATGCAACATAAAGTATATAAAGCGCCATAAGTATCATGAAATTGATAAGATAAGCATTATAATTATATACTACTATTATTATAAGTATAGATAAGTAGACATGGCCAGTAAATCAAGTATTATGCCATAAAACTTTAAGTGTAAACAAGTATAAAATAATTGTTTAGCTCTTTATTGGGGAGAAAAATCGGAGTTAATTTTGCACTCGAAATAGATAACGAATGTATAATATATTAGTATGAACAGAATTTTGACAACCTTATTATGTGGCTTGATTGTTGCACTCTATTCTATATATGGTGCGAACATGTTACATGCGCAGGTCCAGAAAGATTCTGTCCGAATTTTCTTTTATCAAGGGAGAGCTGATCTTGATATGAAATTAAGAAGCAACAAATTGGAGTTGGAGCGTCTGTTGGAATTGTGTTCGTCAATTGAGGATACTACTTTGTATTATAATAATATATCTATCAAAGGGTGGACTTCTCCGGAAGGGGGCATATCAATAAATAGCAGTCTTTCGAAAAAACGAGCAGATGCGATTATTGAATTTCTTTCAACCAATGTGCAGAAAAAAATAAGCACAATTGACGTGCATTTTAAAGGAAGTGACTGGAATCGACTTCTGGATTTGGTTAGAAGGGATAAAGGCATTCCATTTCAAGCAGAAGCAATTAACATTGTGGAACAGTTGATGATTTTGGATGAAGCGGAGAAGTATAAATACTTTGATGAAATTAGAACTCTACATAGTGGTAGGATCTATGCTTATCTATATCAAAAAGTTTTTCCTGAACTACGTTCCACTATTATTCAGTTTGCAAAAGAAAGAAAACCTTGTGCATCCGTTTTCATGCCCGATACGGTTTATATCCATGTTACGGATACAGTCTATATACCAGTCAAAGAAATAGAATGCGATACCATTTACGTTCCGGTAATTGGTAATAAGAAACCGTTCTACATGGCTATAAAAACCAATTTGACATACGATGCATTGTTGATTCCGAATATCGGAATTGAATTCTATCTTGGTAAAAAATGGTCAGCCAGTTTGAATTGGATGTATGCTTGGTGGAAAAGTGATCGTAAGCATAACTATTGGCGTACCTATGGCGGTGATTTTGAGATAAGACGTTGGCTGGGCAAAAAGTCTGACATAAAACCTCTAAGCGGACATCATTTAGGTGTATACGCTCAGATGTTAACTTATGATTTCGAATTGGGTGGCCGTGGTTATCTGGGTGATAAATGGACCTATGGATGTGGTGTAAGTTATGGTTACTCTCTTCCACTGACCTCACGCCTAAATATGGATTTCACATTGGGTCTAGGCTATTTAGGTGGCATTTACAAAGAATATCTTCCTATTGATGATCACTATGTATGGCAGAAAACTCGCAGGATGAATTGGTTCGGTCCGACAAAAGCAGAAATATCTCTAGTTTGGTTGATTGGAAGAGGCAACAAAAATGCACAGAAAGGAGGTATAAGATGAGAATGGGTATCATTTCGATATTGTTTTGCTCTTGTCTCTTGTCTCTTGTCTCTTGTGAGCATAAAGACTTGTGTTATAGTCATCCACATGACCAAGAGGTAAGAATCCTTTTTGATTGGAGCAATATTCGCGAGGAGAATATTCCGAAAGTGGTTGCTGTCGTCTTTCGTAATGAAGAAACAAATACTGTCGTAGAATTTGCCTTGCCACCGGAAGGTGGTATAGTAATGATTCCTAATGGAGCGTATGAGTTTACAGCCTATAATGTGGGTCAATATGGAAACATCTTTAAGGAGACAGATGCAGGCAAAATAGTAACGACTCCTGTTTCTCGCAAATTGAAAGGAATATATTATGAGGCTCCTGATTTTTTGTGCTTGGAGAACCTAAGGGTTGCGCTTACAGATTCCGAAACGTCCAGGTTGATAACGGCAAAACCCATCAGACGAACAGCAAGGGTGGACTATAGGATAAATGGCATTGAAAGGTTGGAAAAAGCAGATGCTATCTATGCTGTACTGTCGGGATGTTCAGCCGAATTGGAACTCTATACCGGATGTTGTGTGGAAAGGCATGAAGATGGAATACAGCATAATATAGTATTTGAAGTAGATAAATGGAAGCAGCAAGGATGGTTCTATATGTTTGGAGGCGGATTCACCCCTGAAAATAGAAGAACGAGCGAACATGTCCACATTCTGTCTATATACGCAGTGTATAAGGATAATAAATACAAAAAGTTAGATATTGATGTGACACAACAGATACATTGCGAGAATCCGATAGGTTTACCCATGGAGGATTTTAGTATTGTAGTTGATTTAAATTTGGCACATCCCGATGGTGGTGATGACACCGATGACACTGAAGGTTTTTTCGATCCGGAAGTTGAAGGTTGGGAAGACATTGAAATAGATATTCCATTGTAGAATAATAATTTTTTAATTAAACAATAAGAAACGCAAAATTATGAAAAAAAAGAGCTTTTACATTCTTGCATTGGCTGCATTGGCAGTAAGTTGTACTAACGATGAGTTGACGACCAACGAAACTAACGCCGTTGTAGGTTTTCACGCACTGACATCGGGAGTAACCACCAGAGCTGTCAACGAAACCAATAGTGTTAACCTTAAAGACAGTCCGTTTGATGTCTATGCTTTCACAGAGACTGATGGCAAACTGTTCATAGGAAAAAGCCTGAGCGAATCCGATTACGAATTAAGCCAGGGTGTTGAAATCCGACACAATGGTTCTGCGTGGGATTATGCTAACCCGGCAGACAAGGCATACTGGCCTACGGACAAAAAACTGAATTTCTTTGCATTCCATCCACAACCAGACCCTAGCGGAGGATATAGCGTGGAGGTCTTTTCTGCCTCAAAACAAGTGGTGCGTTATTCTGTACCTACCAATGCTAAATTTCAGAAAGACTTGATGTACGCCATTTCACGAGGGGTGGACAAAAATACGAACGCAGGAAAGGTTAAGATATTATTCAAACATGCACTCTCACAGGCATGCTTCAAAGCAAAAACAGAAATGGAATCCATGAGAGTTGATGTTGAAGATATCCAGATCCACAACATTGCTGTTGATGGTGACTTGACATTACCACAGACTGGTACAGATATTTCCATGAAAGATTGGGATACTCAAGAAAAGAAACACATCGCGTTTGAACCGAAGAACCTTGAAACTCCGATTATGGAAATTGGAACAGAAGCCAAAGAATTAACTGGCAAGATGTATTTGCCGCAGGAACTTACAAAGTGGACTCGGGAAACTAAGACGATTGATCAGGCAAATCAAGAAAAGCAAAGTTATCTTTCAGTTTTGTGTAAAATTAAGCAAAATGGGGTTTATCTGTGGGGTAGTGAAGAAAAGGCTTGGAGATTATTCGTTCCTTTTGGTGTAAAATGGGAACCGGGTAAGAGATATGTATATACGCTGATCTTCGGTGGTGGATATAAAGATGACGGTACCCAGGTTCTTGATCAGATTAAATGGGAAGTTGAAGAGATGCCTTGGCAAGACGCTCCATACGATGTGAATGCAGACATAAATGTAAATGTCAACTAATGGTTAGGTTACATAGCTCTTACAAAGTAGGGGCTATGTTTTTACATAAGAATCCATTATATCTAACTCAAATGATTTACTCTAATATTGATAGATATTATAGTATTCTCACATATTAAAATTATAAACTATGAAATTAAACTCAATGAATATGATTTTTAATGCATAAAAGTGGTGTATCAAATGAATATATAATTAGGTGTAAGGACCGACACTCTTAATTCGATGATAATACTGTATAAAAGTACTTTATAATATATATTTACTTATAGGTAGTTTTTTTCTTATTAATTTAATAAGAAAAAAACTACCTTAACATAAGCAATGAGTACCTATAAATCACATATCCATTCCAAAACAGTGTTTTCTCTTTCTTTAGATGTATCTGTATAAAGATGAATTTTTCAATGGAATTTATCTATATTTTATTGTTTCCTAACTATATATGAAATTATTACAGCATAAAATTCTATTCGGTTATTTGATATGCGTAGTAGTCATAGGAAGCATGGTCGCTATTTTGTTACACGAACGTAGCCGAGTACTTCAAATAGAGACTGAAATGAAACGCCTTCACCATGTACAGCAAAATGTGAATACTGCCCACCGTTACATCACGCTTCTTGCTATGCGTGGCGAAACTGTACTAGCTTGGGAAGAAGAAGATTATACAAGCTATTGTTCACTCCGTTTCCACTTGGATTCTATACTGCAATCTATGTACAAGGAGAACGAGGAATTTGTCAGCAAAGAGCAAATAGACTCTCTTAGACATATGCTTGCCAGTAAAGAAGATCATCTTTACCAAATCATGCAGGCGTTTCGTAGACAAGAGAATTATAATGATTTGCCACTCAAAAGCTTACCCAAAGAATTACAATCTAAAACCATTATACGCAAGAAAAAAGGACTTGCTGGTTTTTTGGGTGCAAAAGAGACAGTGAAAATTACACCTTCTGAATCTTCTGTATTACAGTCGTTAAATAAAAAAATTCTCTCCTTTCAAAGAGAACATCAAGAGTCCATAGATACGAATATTGATAGTTTGCGTAAACACAATAAGGAACTCAATAAGGAACTTCGCACCTTAATTACCTCAATGGATGAGCAGACTAAATGTATTCTTCAAGAAAAGGAACATAATCTTCAAAAATCGTACGATCAATCTACTCTTATTATAACATGGCTCGTTTCATCTGCTCTTTTTATGCTTGCTATATCTTACTTGATTATTCAAAGGGACTTACGAGAAAAAACAAGGACGAAAAAACAATTGGAGGAAACAATCGAACAGAATGCGGCACTCCTCAATATGCGCAAGAGTATCATCCTTACCTTGTCGCACGACATCAAGACCCCGTTAAGCATCATAAGCGGAAACCTTGAACTGGCCATGAAAACGGGGGAGGAAATACAGCGGAACATTTTCCTGAAACACATCGGGGACGAATGCCTCCATGTGGTACACCTTCTCAACAACCTGCTGGATGTGTATCACCTGAACGAGGCGAACGAGAAACGCTGGGATGTCCCGTTCAACCTTCAAGAAATGCTGGAGCGTACTGCTGCGGGATTCTCGCATATAGCCAACGACAAAGGCATCCGGTTTGTCAGTGATTTCAAGGATACGGAAGTCAGGCTGTATGGCGATGCGGTCCGCATTGAACAGATTATGCACAACCTGCTTGCCAATGCGGTTAAATTCACCGAATCCGGCACAATCAGTTTCCATGTCCGTTATCACAACGGAATTCTGACGCTGGAAATCAAGGATACCGGCATTGGAATGACCGAGGAGACGCTTTCACGTATCTTCCGTCCTTTCGAGCGCAAGGATTCTGCCGCCAATGCCGACGGACATGGCTTGGGACTGTCCATCACGCAAGGGCTCGTAAAGCTGCTTGACGGAAATATCAAGGTGACAAGTTCCATCGAGCAGGGAAGCACGTTCCGTGTAACCCTTCCGTTACGGCAAACGGATGAACCGGTGGAAAACGAGGAGCCGGTTGAGCTGCATCTTGAACACCTTCCTCATCGTGTACTGATCATCGATGACAACATCATGCAGAGGGATGTCATCAAGCAGATGCTGGAACGCAACGGTATAGCATGTACGGCATGCGCTTCGGTCAAAGAGGTGGTCAAGGCCATGCGCGACATGGATTACGACGTACTTCTCTCTGACATACAGATGCCCGGTACCGACGGATTCGAACTGCTTGCTCTTTTACGTGGCTCAACCATCGGCAATTCGCGTACAATACCCATAGTCGCCATGACCGCACGCAGCGATTACGGGAAGAAAGACTATCAGGAAGCTGGATTTGCGGCCTGCATCTATAAACCGTTCTTTCTTTCGGATTTGTTAGGTCTGCTTTCGACCATAAAGACTTGCCGGAAGGATGAAAACCGGAAGGTGGACTTCAGCACGATGCTGGCAGAGGTCGATGACAAGGCAAAACTGTTAGGCTCCTTTATTGAGCAGTCAAGACAAGACGCGGATGAACTCGCTTCGGCTATGCATGGCAATGACCGGAAAAGGCTGCGTGAGATTGCCCACCGTATGCAGCCGATGTGGGAACTGTTGCAGATGGAAGATACCTTGTCCGCCTATCGGAGCCTGCTAAAAGACAGTACCACAGGCGATGACACCGTATGGGAATATACAAAACGAATCATGGAATATACCGCCAAGCTAATAGCGGAAGCGAAGAACGAAATAAAAAAACTAGAAAATGAAACGGAAAATACTGATAGTTGAGGACAACATAAGCCTGTCGCAGATGCAGAAGGACTGGTTTTCACAGGCGGGGTATGATGCGGTGACGGCCATGAACGAACCGGCTGCCCGCTCGTTGATACGTAAGATCGCATTCGATTTGATTCTTTCGGATGTGCGTCTGCCGGAAGGGGACGGCATCTCCCTGTTGGAATGGCTCCGTAAGGAAAAGAAGGATATCCCATTCATCATCACAACCGAATATGTATCGGTTTCGGATGTAGTACGTACCATCAAACTGGGTGCAATAGATTACCTGCCCAAACCGGTACACAGGGAGCATCTGCTGGAACTGACCGAGGATGTGTTCCAGCCTATGGTCACGGTACGGAAGAAGGAGAAGGTGCTGTTTCACCGGACAAGTCCAAAAATTGAACAGGTGGAAAAATACGCCCGTCTGGTGGCCCCTTCTGAAATGGCTGTAATGATACTCGGTGCCAACGGAACCGGAAAGGAATCGGTAGCACAAAGTATTCATCAATGTAGTGAACGCTGGAATAAACCTTTCGTGGCGGTGAATTGTGGGGCATTGCCCCGTGAACTGGCAGCCTCTCTTCTTTTCGGACATGAAAAAGGAGCATTTACCGGTGCCGATACCGCCAAGGCGGGCTACTTCGGTATGGCGAAAGGCGGAACATTATTTTTGGATGAGATCGGAACAATGTCTTATGAAATTCAATCCATGCTTCTCCGTGTGTTACAGGAAAGTACCTATACACCAATCGGCAGCAGTAAGGAACGAGTAGCAGATGTGCGGATCGTCTCTGCCACAAACGAGGATTTGCAGCAGGCTATCAAGGAGGGGCGGTTCAGGGAAGACCTCTATCACCGTTTGAACGAATTTGAAATTCAACAACCATCGTTAGCTGAATGCCCGGAGGACATCCTTCCCTTGGCTGAGTTTTTCCGTGAACGCTATTCAAGGGAGCTGAAACGGGAAACAAGTGGTTTTTCCGATAATGCCAGAAGCAGGATGCTTGCCTATTCATGGCCGGGTAATGTGCGTGAACTGCAAAACCGGGTGAAACGCTCCGTGCTTGTTTCGGAATCACCGGTATTGGAAATGGAAGGTTTGGATACAGAAATCCATCAGCATGATAGTGAATCAACTGCCACACCTGCTATCCGCCCACTAAAGGACGAAGCGCAGGAGAAAATGAACATCATCAATGCCCTTAAAGCCTGCAACGGACACCGGGAACAGGCGGCATCGATGCTCAAGATCAATCCGGCAACGCTGTACAGAAAGATGAAAAAATACGGGTTGAATTAAAAAATGATGTCCGTAGCTAATGCAAATCTCGCTGAATATGTGTACTTTTGCAAGTAAATAGAGAAAAAGCGGCATATCGTCTGTGAGACGGTTGCCGATTGTATATAACATAAGAGCGCAAGCTTCTCAGACAGAAATCTGGTAAATTGACGTTAAAGGAGAATGATTGCGTAATGCTTATGCTATGCTTTGTCATAGCGTGGTATTGCGTATTCTCCTTTAGGCTTTACCAGAGCCGCTGTCTGAGTGCGTGATAACCACGCTTCTTTTTTTGACAGATGGCATGGCAAAGATACAGGCAGTAACGGTAATGACGCTGGACGGTTTCCTGCCGGAACCTGACAACGTGCTGACGCAATGGGTAATGAACCATAGAAAAGGGTTTGTTCATTGGCGGGAACACTGTAATGCCTGGATTCTACCTCACTCCATTCTGGATCTGCTCTGCGAGAAAGACCACAAAAACGCTTCTTTTACCTATCTGGCAGAAGTTCATGATGCAGAATCCCTTGAACTTCTGCGGGGACTTTTCCACTACAATCTTGTGGATGAATTTATAGTTTATCTGTTTCCTTATTCTATGGGAAAGGGACATTCCGTACAGAACATTCTTCCTTCCCGGCAGTGGCAGTTGCATAAAGCCGTTGCTTTTTCCAACGGTATCTGCCGTCTGATTTACCGCAATCCTTGCAGGATGTAACTTGCATTTTGCGAGATTTCTTGCATCCTGCAAGGGCTTATTTCCATCATTTCTTTTCTCTGAAAATTTTTATTTCACTGTATTTCAATGGAATATCGATGCTATTCCATGAAACATGGTGACATTGGCATACCGTTAGCCCTATACCATAATATAACCTGTTGCGCGACAAGGTGTAATCACCCGATTATTTACACTCAAAGACAGACCGTATTATGATACAGATAGACCGTGAAACCTTCCAGATGATGCTCCATCAGATCATGGAACGGTTCGACAAGATTGAAGACAGACTGAACCGCATGAACCGCCAGACTTCTGCCCTTGACGGCGACAAGCTGCTGGACAATCAGGACATGTGCGAGCTGCTCGGCATAACCAAGCGTACCCTCGCACGGTACCGCCAAAAGAAACTCGTGGCGTATTACATGATTGACGGGCGTACCTATTACAAGTCTTCTGAGGTAGAGGCATTCCTCAACCAGAAGGGAAAACGTATGCCGGCAAGACTGAAAAACCAGATGGAATAATAAAACAGAAAAGAATATGGAACTTGTATGTATTGACAAACAGACTTTTGAAGAGCTGCGTATCCGCTTCTGCAAATTTGAGGAACGGATGACACACATTTGCCGACCGGTAGAGGACCTCGGCCTGAAAAACTGGCTGGACAACCAGGAAGTGTGCGATGTGCTCCGCATCAACAAAAAGACTCTTCAGGCATATCGGGCCAAAGGGATACTTCCCTTCAGCCGTATAAAGAACAAGCTCTTCTACAAGCCGGAAGATATACAGAGATTGTTGGATTTGAGTTATCACCCTTTAATAAAGAGCAGATTATGAGCTATCATTTCATAGACAGGAAAGACCCGCACATTGATGTGATGTTTCAGGGATTGGAGAAATTGGAGAAGATGCTTTCGGTATTGGAGGAAATCCCGAGAACGCTCTTCAATGGTGAACGCTTCCTTACGGATGAGGAACTTTCCAATGTCCTGCGGGTGAGCAGACGCACATTGCAGGAATACCGTACATCCGGTGTAATCCCTTACTACCTGGTACAGGGAAAGGCTCTCTATAAAGAATCCGACATTATGAAAATACTGGACGATGCCTATAAGCGGTGCCGGGAAGAACAACGCTGGGTATAGCTGGCATCATTAAAGTCAGAACGGAGAAACGACCTGCCGGGTTGCGGTTGTTTCTCCGTTCTCCTTTTCATACGGCTTGCGGTTTCCGTTTCCGTTTTTTCTTTGTCGTGAAATCCTCTTCACATAATTCTATGCTGTTACCGAAGCCGGTGGCTCTCAAGCGTTTCATGTCCTCGTCCACTTTTGTGTCCGTGACCTGTGCGTAAATTTGCGTGGTGGAAATGGAGGTATGTCCCATCATACGGCTTACCGTCTCTATCGGGACACCTAAAGAGAGAGTGATGTGGGTTCCGTAATTATGCCGGGCCTGGTGGAAGGTCAAATCAAATCCATAGGTCTTTCCCAATTCTTTTGTCAGCATGATAAAATAACAGCGTCCGTAAATGTTGAATACCTTGTCCCCGGTTCTCTGGCTACGGTACTTCTCTATGATTTGGAGAGGAATATCCAGCAGACGGACAGAGGAAAGCGTATCGGTCTTTTGGCGGTGGATATGAATCCACCAAGTGCCGTCGTCTGCCTGCGTAATATCATTTACTGACAACCTCTTCAAATCCGCATATGCCAGTCCGGTAAAAGTCGAAAAGATGAACATATCCCTCACGAATTGTAATTGCGGCTTCTCTACGGGAGTAGTCATCAATGTCTTGAGGTCCTCCAGCTTCATGTGGCGGCTTCTTCTTTTGGGGAGTTCGGGGTGCAGACGGCAGTATGGATCCCGTCTCAACGTGCCCTGGCTGACAGCCCGCACCGTAAGTTTCTTCAAGCGGTACAGATGCTCATGCACGCTTTTGGGCTTCAGGTTGCGGTCGGTGCGCAGGAAAACTTCAAAATCATCATAGAACACCCTGTCAAGACTTCGCAACGTGACATCTTCCATACCCTTCTTTTCCCGTACAAATGCGGAAAGATGTTTGTATGAACGCTGATAGGACTCGTATGTCTCCCGTATGCGGTCTATCCCGACACGTTTCTTGAATTCCTCATTATGCTCCCTGAAGAGAGCCAGCAGGGTAAGCGGTTTCTGTCCGATACCTTTGACTGCATTCTTGACCAGTTCTGCCGTGATGAAACCCAGGCTGTTCTTTATCCGATCATAATGTCCGGCTATCTCGCTTGTCAGGTCATCTATGGCACGGTTCACAGTAACGGCATTCTCGCTTCGTCCATCTGCACGCCCTTTCTCCGGATTCCAGATAGCCGGATTGACAGATACTTTGGTACCTATCTGAGCCCATTCGGCATCGATGCTCACCTTGCACAATAACTGGCACATCCCGTCCTTGCGTATTTTTGTACGGTTGATATAGAACAGCACGGCAAATGTGCTGCGGCGTTTGGTATTCTGTTTCTCAATATTCTGTTCCATATACTTTCCATTTTAGGGTTTATTAAATGACGACAGAAAAGCGTTCTGAAATTTTCCGGTTCAGTGCCTTTGTATCGGCATCTATCTTGTCATCGGTTACTTTCGCATAAATTTGGGTGGTTTCTATCTGACTGTGTCCGAGCATTTTGCTGACTGTTTCAAGGGGTACGCCATGGGAAAGTGTTATTTCCGTAGCGTATGTATGACGGGCGGCATGAAAGACCAACGGACGGTTTATGTGGCAGATTTGCGCAATCTCTTTCAAATAATGGTTCAGCATAGAATTGCAGTACATCGGCAGCAACTTGTCATCGGGAGCAGTGTCGCTGTACTTCTTCAGAATCTGTAGTGGTAAATCAAGCAGCGGAATCTCAAATTCTATTTTGGTTTTCTGTCTGGCACTTTTTATCCACCATGTCCCATCTTCTGCTGAACATAGGTTGCTTTTGGTCAGCAGACACATATCTCTATATGAAATCCCGGTAAAACAGGAAAACAAAAACATATCACGGACATGATATAATGTCTGTCTGTGAAGCGGAGTGGTCATGATTCTGTGTAACTCTTCTGCCGTGAGATATTTCTGTACGGCTTTAGGACGCACCGGCTCGTATCCCAAAAACGGACTGGCGGCAATGATACCGTCAGCGATGGCTTCGCCGACAATCGTTTTCAGTTGTACGGTCAGATTGATGATTGTTCCGGGGGCGAGATTGCGTTCTGTCCGAAGGTACAAATCATACTTGTCAATAAAGGAACGGTCCAGTGCTGAGAACGGAATATCGGAGAGTTTGTATTTTGTCTGCAAGAATCTTTCGATATGGTTGTAGGCATTCCGATAAGCACGCAAGCTTTTCATGGTACGGTTTACTCCCACACGCTTTTCAAAACAATTGATAAATCGTCTGAAGTAGCCCAAAAGAGTTTCCTGTCCGCTGGCCATTCCAAGCAGAATACTTTTTATCTCTTCTGCTGTCACACCGTCACGTACAGCCGACAGTTCTGAGTAGATACTTAAAGCCATCGCACGAATCTCGTCCAAACGGTTGTTTATTTCCTTTCCAGCCATACTCTTGCCTGACGCACGTCCGGAAGTCCAGCGCGACTGTGAAACTTTCATCTTCACACTGAATGCCGCTTCCGAGTATTTCCCGGTACTTAACTTAGCCATTACAGGGCAGTTTCCGTCAACATCCGCCTCGCTCTTTTTCAGGTAGAACGATACCTTTACATTTGCTTGATTCATAACTAATTCCTTTGTTTGCAAAATTATTATATAGCGAGCAAATGAATGGCATGAAAAATATAGCGGAACGGAGAATAAGGCCCTTCGCCTAACAAACAAACCCTGTCTTTTTTTCTAATACGGAAAAATATGACTAAGTTTGCATGATAGACATAGCAAGAAACATCGTTCCATGCAGTGATAAACAGGATATGAAAAGTAGAAATGGAAACTATTTCCAACCTTCTTTTTCAACTCGGAAAAGGCAACGGATAAGTAGCGATTTGTTTTCCTAACTCCCTCAAAAACGGTCAAAAACCACAAATGGAAGAATCTGGAACAAAACTACATATTCCTTTAGTTCTCAAACACTTTGTACTATTTCCTCAAAAGTTATCCGTATGTGGGCGAGTTTACTTATATTTGTCTGGCTAGCCACACGAAAATTACCCGCATCCTCAAATGAATAACGTTCGATAAACTGATTCTTGTAGAACTCCGCAGACATATTAAATGTAGTTTTCTCATTACCACCTGTCATCTGTAAAAAATAGTTTTGCCTAAAAGCATTACGCCAAACCAGATCTTCCCAGTCTGTATCTGGTAGCGAAGCGGGATTATCCCAGCCGGAATTGGGATTATTAGGGAAGCCTGCCGCCAGTTTCCGGTCAATAAAGTCTGCGGTATGCAGCATATCCGGCAAATCGATCGGAGTCTCTATTCCAAAGTTTACTCTCGCATTAATAGAAAGTTTCCCTATCTTTCCTTTTTTAGTGGTTACAAGGATCACACCACCTGCTCCCCGGGCACCATAAATAGCAGTAGAAGCCGCATCCTTCAAGATCTCGATAGATTCTATATCATTAAAATTAGGAGCGCTACCCGGCACTCCATCCACGATCCACAACGGATCCGCACCATTGATAGAAGCCGCTCCACGAATGATAATGTTCCCATTGGAAACATTGACACCAGCCACACGTCCTTGAATAACATGCGACACATCCATATTTAAATCATTAAAATCATCCGTCTTAATAGAAGCCACAGATCCCGTTACATTCGACTTCTTCTGCACGCCATAACCAACAACGACTACCTCATCCAGTTTTTGAGTATCTTCCTTCAAGTTTATCATTAAACTTGATTTTCCGTTCACTGCTACATCTTGAGTATTAAACCCAATATACGAGATCTGTAAAATACCGGTATCATCTATATTTAATGAGAAATTTCCCGAGATATCCGTTACCGTTCCATTCGTAGTCCCTTTCTCAACAACATTCGCTCCGATAATCGGTTCGCCGTTACTATCCACCACAGTACCAGATACCTGCTTTACTTTACCTGCAGTCTTTAAAGTTACGACAATTGAATGGCCTGTCATCGTATATTGCAAGTCCCTTTGATGCAATACATCATCCAACAAACGCTGAATCGGCTGATTCGTCACGTTTAAAGTTACCTCCTTCTTTCCTTCCACTATAGCATCCCGATAAGAGAATATATATGTGGTTTGCTTCTCTACAGCCTCAAAAAATTGCTTTAATGTAGCATTCTTCATGGAAAGAGTGACACTTCCTGTCTGAGCTAATACCAAAATAGGATTAAAAAACAGAAATAGAGCCAAAAAAATTATATAGCTACATTGATTTTTTCTACTTTTGAACATATATTATTTTTTT
The DNA here is from genome assembly GCA_030844565.1 of Bacteroides ovatus. Lineage (GTDB taxonomy): Bacteria > Bacteroidota > Bacteroidia > Bacteroidales > Bacteroidaceae > Bacteroides > Bacteroides ovatus_A. The sequence goes on along the minus strand of JAUUNK010000023.1, from coordinate 8,750 downwards.
AAATTGATACAATCCGTTTTATGGCCTAATCGCCATTCTCGTAAATGGAGTATTAATTGGGGAACCGGAAAATCTCGACCATTTTTCGGTTCCGTTTTTATTATGAAGAATCTTGTCGCATAAGAACTGATTTAAGGTTGTACATTTTTATTTTCACTCGCTCAAGGATGTATAAAGATATCATCTCCTCGTACATCATATGTAAAGTCATAATGCCTCTCTAAAAGGTCCATTACCTCTACGATATATTCACTATCAAAATTTCCGGTAAATAAGTCATTCGCTAAAGAAGAATCATTCAAATGGATATTCACGCCATATCTACGCTCTAGTTTAGCCAAGACATCACTTAATGTCGTTGATCGGAAAACGAGATCTCCTCTTAACCATGCCGTTTCAAATCGATTATCTGTTTTCTCCACGGTTATAATACCCGATTCTTTATTGAACAATGCTTTTTCATTCGGTTTTAGATAAACGACACGAGAAGGCTCTGAACAAGTCTGTATCTTGATCCGTCCCGATATCAAGGCCATTTCCATGACATTCTCCCGTTCATACGAATACACATTAAAACTTGTGCCCAACACTTCTATATCCAGATATTTTGTATGTACCACGAAAGGTTTATCCTCATTCCGAGTCACCTCAAAATAGGCCTCTCCCTCTAAATTAACCTGTCGAAGCTCTCGACCGAAATCGTGAGTGTAACTTAAGCTCGATTCCGCATTTAGTTTTACTTGTGTTCCATCCGGTAAAGTCACCCCCGATCTTTCCCCTCTATCGGCATGAACCACTAAATTACCAATACCCTCCTCCTGATTGACTGGATTGAAATATAAATAACCAGACAATACACTTAATAAAGGTATTAATAGTATTGCGGCGATACGAGCCAGTTTCCTAAACACCATAACGAATCGTTCTTTTCTCGTTCGATTTTGAATCCCGCTGAACATATCTCGTATGATTCTCTCATCAACCTCTTCAAAGGGTCGCCCATTTTCCCATAAAAGAGACAATGACAACGATAATTCATCATCATCAGACAAATTAACCAAAAGCCGTAGTGTTTTCAACTCTTCCGTAGAGATCGTATGATCCATGTACTTTGAGAGCAAATAATATGTATGTGATTCCTGCATAATACCCTTTTTATAAGGTATACACATGAGCCGTTAATTTATAACATGTCTTTTTAGATGTTATAAAACATAAGAATATTATTTTTTCAATTTTATTTATCCGATAAAGAAAAGAGAGAACAGCAAAGCATACTTACCGAGCTCCTTTCTTAAAACATGTAAGGCTTGCGATAACTGGTTACGCACAGATTGTTCTGAAATAAAGGCTTTAGCCGCTATTTCTGTTATAGTTATACCTTGTTCCTTATTTAACTCAAACAGTTCTCGTTGGCGAGGTGTCAACTTTTGTTTCGCTATTTCCAGTCTATGGTTAAATTCCTCAAAAGATAATTTACGTTCAATCGCTGTTTCCTCTCCATCTCCAGACTCATTCAGTACAACATCTTCCAAAAAAAGTGGACTATTTGCCTGCCTACGAAACTCATTCAATAATTGGTTCTTGGCCATCGTAAATAGGAAAGCACTGAAAGACATATCTAAATCAATCTGTTCTCTCCGCACCCACACTTTGATAAAAGTCTCTTGTACAATATCTTTTGCAAGAGCATCAGAATGAGTCAAGTGCAATGCGAACGCATATAAGCGTGAAGCGTATGATTCATACAGTTTCGTAAAGTCTCTGTATGAACCGCTTCGTAATCGTTCTAGGTATATCCGTTCTACATCCATCTCCTCTAGCACATATTGACCGAACAAATATAAAATAAAAAAATAAGAAGAGGTTATTTCCTCTTGAAAAGAAATAACCTCTATCTATTACGGATACTCTTTAACTAAATGACATCCAACAGTAGTTCACGACCTTTCTATGTTCTCAGAATGGCATACTAGGTAAACTAAAACCATTATTATAAGTATGCTTAATCCACTCATTCGCAACATCAAGAGCATTAAAGTCCGCAAAACGACGATCAAAACGAGGATCACCATCAACAACTTTAAAATCATCAACTGTTACAATCTTAATTGTGTCAGTAGGAGATATATTGGTAAATTTCATATTCTCTCCATCCCATAACAATTCTCTATGTAGTCCATGAAGACCAGAAAGACGTACCGCAAGAACTCCCATTACTACCATTTCATTAAAAGGTCCGGAGAATTGGAAATTTGAAGATGATTCTACTCGGTTTTCTGGAGATTCTTTACAAGCACGAATCCAATCTTGCTCATGGGCATTCGTAGCCCAAATATTGCCATTACCACCTTTAACTCTTGGTATTGAAGGCTTAGGTTGATTAAAATGTTCCATATCAGATACGGGCAATAAAGTTGGATTCATTCCATAACAGCCAGTCATGATTTTCCCTTTTGTCCCAATAAAAATAATACCACCATTTTCATCTCCCATCATTTGTCCATCTTTTAATTCCTCTGGACGAGGAGGCATTAAACCTCCATCATACCAATATACCTTAACCTCGGGCATTTTTGTGTTTCCTTTTGGGGGACGAGCTGGAAACGTATAAGTTACAACTTGTGCATGAGGTGGCGAATATAAATTGCTCAAGGTTGAACTACCTATCACACTTATCGGATACTTCAAATCAAGTGCCCAATAAAGTGGGTCCATAATATGGCAAGCCATATCTCCTAAAGCACCCGTTCCAAAATCCCACCATCCTCGCCAATTCCAAGGCGTATAAACTGGATTATATGGTCTTTTTTGCGCTGGCCCAATAAACAAATCCCAATCAAGAGTCTTCGGGCATTTCAGATTATCGCTAGGTTGCATCAATCCTTGAGGCCAAATTGGACGATCTGTCCAACAATGAACTTCATATACTTCCCCAATAACACCGGATTGAATCCACTCTGTTATTTGACGACACCAATCAAAAGAATTTCCTTGATTACCCATTTGTGTCGCTACTTTATATTTTTTAGCGAGTTTTGCTAGTAAACGAGATTCATAGACAGAATGGGTTAAAGGTTTTTGAGTATAACAATGCTTCCCTAATGTAATAGCATGAGCAGTAACTCCCGCATGTGTATGGTCTGGAGTAGCAACCAATATCGCATCAATTGATTTTCCGAACTCATCGAACATAACACGCCAATCTTTAAATTTTTTTGCTTTTGGATAATCATTGAAAGTCTTCTCTGCATATCTCCAATCTACATCACATAAAGCCACAATATTCTCTGTACTCATATTCCGTAAATTACCACGGCCCATTCCCCCGACACCAACTCCAGCAATATTCAATTTATCACTTGGTGAAGTAAACCCATGCGTTTTACCTAAAACAGAATTTGGTACGATCGTTAAACCTGCTGCTAAAGCTCCTGTCTTCAAAAAATCTCTTCTTGATATATGTCTCATAATAATGATGATTTTAAAGTTGTTTCAGTTGAATATTCCTAAACCAAATATTAGATTCTCCATGTTTCCCTTGCAAACCAATATAACCTTTTGTTGGCATATTCGCATACGGGATTGGTAGCCATTCCGGAATCTCTGTTCCATCTGGATTTGTTGTTCCAGAAGTCCAATCTGCTAAATTAGCCGAAACAATATGTTTCCCATTCAATTCGATATCTATCTGCTGACCTTTAGCAGTGACAATCATGCGGTTCCATTCTCCCGGTTTCTTCACGACCAATTGTTCATTTGCTCCTTTATGTCCATAAATAGAACCACAACGCCAATATTCTGGATATGATTGCCATTCAGGATGATGATCATCCGCTATTTGAATCTCAATGGAAGATGGGATCCAATTACCCTTATCCGTACAATAAATCACAACCCCACTATTTGTATTCACATCTGTCTTGAATTCTAAATCCAAGATAAAATTTTCATACTGCACCTTCGTCCAAATAGATTGATCGGCAGTGGCAGTAAGTATGCCATTTTTAAAGGTCCAAACCGAACTATCATAATCAGCATTTGATAAATCTTTGTCAAATAATGGTCTATAATCAGTTTCGACCCTACACGATATTAATAACAAAAGTATAATCAATACGGTAAATACTCTTTTTACATTTATAAACTGTTTCATATATCGATTCTATTTATTAAAAGCCAGCTGTTGTTTGTTTTAACAAAGGATTCGCATTCAAAGCACGATAAGGGATCGGAAATACGTCTTGATTCGTCGCATCCGGAGTTTTATCCCACCACGCACCTTCACTAAAACGATTCCATCGTATTAAATCAATACGACGATGACGCTCTCCTATGAACTCACGACCTAATTCATCGACAAATTCATCATCAGTTAATTTCGAGATATTAGATTCGTAACTAAATTTAGACCAATCTTCCGCTTTATAATAACGTTTCCTAACCGCATCCAGCAACCGAGCAGCCCCTATCTTATCCCCTGATCTATATTTACATTCAGCTAACGAATAATAAATCTCTGCCAATCTGATCTCTGGAATAGAGTTCATTTGGAACAAATCTTTCGATTGAGGTAACCAAGGGAATTTTATCAAACGATATCCCGTATTCTCTTCTCCGTAAATTACATGAGAGCCTTTGGCTAAACCAGTCTCTCCCTCCGAAAAGCGTCCAACTTGATCCACATAAACTAGAGGTTTACCATTATATTCTTCCGTACCAGTTATCACTTCATCTGTAAATCCATACCCTTTTTCATAATCAAATTTATATTGAGTTCCCATCAAGAAAAAGCCCTCATAATCTCCATCATTTGAAATAACTCTAAAAGCTTTCTTTCGGATATCTTCATCCGGGAATTTTTCAAACGGCATACCTAATTTATCTTGGTACAAATTTCCATATAAGTCCCGAGACGGTGCTAAATTACCTCCATTCCAACCTTGCCAGTCATTATCCAAGGAATAACGATCTTGATAGTGCATCCACATATTATATAGCCAAGATGCCTCAAAATAATTTTTCTTAATCGCAAATTCCATAATATTCTCTTTAGATCTATAACCGTTTATCCCCGAGCGGAACGGGCCTCTATAATCAGGGTCAATACTATATTCTCCATATTTTCCATCTAATATAGCCTGAGCCATTTGCTCACATTCATCATATTTTGAGATACCTATCCATTTTTCCGCATTCAAGTATAAACGGACAAGTATAGAAGCTACTCCTGCTTGATCAAACCTAGATACCCCCCTATTTTTAGGTAAGTCCGGTAATATAGCTAAAAGCTCTGACTCCATAAAGTTAAATACTTCTAGGGGTGTAGATTGGGCCTTCACTTCTTCTATATCTGTAACAATTGGTACATGCCTAAAGAAATCTATTAAAAACATATAATTCCAAACCCGAAGAGCTCTTAATTCGGCTATATATTCATTTTTCGTTTCTTCCGTCAATTTAAACGTAGAGAAATCTAGATTTTCAAAATCAGACAATGTATTATTACATAATGCTATACCTTGAAAAGGAGCAGCCCAACCATTATATACGAAATTCTCCTCCACAGTCCATTTATGCTCATGCAAACGAACATACTCCCCACCATTATAACCATGTTTTCCTCTTGTCGGAATCATTAACTGGTCGGCAGTAACTTCCTGTAAAAAGTATCGAGCATCAGACCAACCCGTACTAAAAGCCTTAGCATAGTTATTCACCAACGCCGCATAAATATTATTACTATTTTGATAATAGTTATCCGTTGTAATCTCACTAAAAATCTCTTCATCTAAATCTGTACAAGAAAATGAGATTAATCCCATCACGAAAAGAACTATTATATATTTAAACTTCTTCATAATAAATGAAATTAAGATTAATATGAAATTTGAATTCCAAATGTGAATGATCTGGCAATAGGATACACATTTAGACCGCTAATACCTGGTTCTAGACCATTTATATCCACAGATGTCGGATCCATTACTGAATATTTCGTAATAGTAAACGCATTTTTAACTGTCGCATATACCCGTAAATTGCTAATCCACTTTGTATCTAATTTTGGAGTCCATCCTAAAGTTATGTTATCCAACCTAAAATAATCTCCATCCTCCAAAAAATAATCACACATCACTTTTCCAGACTTAATATGCCCATTCTTTCCATAAGCATCTTCCAATAAATTCATACCCGGTTCAGCAACTAATCCATAATACATTTGATACATATTCAATATTTGATAGTCAAAGCGCCCTTGGAAATATAGACTTAAATCAAATCCTTTATATCGAAATGTATTCCCCCAAGACAAAGAATATCTAGGTGTTCCATGGCCAATATAATCTTTGTCTGTATCACTAGCTTCACCATTAGCGAGTATTTTTTCTCCTCCAATTTTAGCGTCTTTCCAAACCAACATATTGCCATTATCATCAACTCCCGCATATCTTAAGCCATAAAAAGAACCAATTTCCACTCCGTCTTGTAAGCGTTGGGCATAGCCGGGATTTCCGGGAGCTGGCAGTAAATATCGATCCATATATCCTTTCTGATATGTACCATTCGAGAATTTATCCAGTTTAGATTTCGTAAAAGAAGCAACTAGATTAGTCGAATAACTAAAATCTTTCATGTTTACAACATCCCAATTTAAAGTCAGTTCCAAACCTTTTGAACTAGTAGAAGCTACATTTGTAAATATCTGATCAAACATAAAAGGGGGTAGTGGAGCGTCATAATTAGAAATTACTTCTTTACCTTGTTTTACATAGGCATCCAAACTACCTGATAACTTATTCTTTAAAAGAGAAAAATCCACACCCAAGTTATAAGATATCTGCTTTTCCCAATGTAAATCAGGATTAGGATTATTCGTAGGTCCCCACGCTTGGGTCCATTGTCCATTATCGTCTAGCCAATACCCACCTTGCTCATAACGAGCCAACGCTGAATACTTTGGGAAACCAGAGCGTCCTGTAACTCCATATGAAAAACGGAGTTTTAAATCATTGATGGCCTCAATATTTTTAATAGCAGGCAAACTTGACATTCGCCATGCTGCAGAGGCTGCAGGGAACCATCCCCATTTATGATTTGCCCCAAATTTACTATTTCCTTCATATCTAACAGAAGCCGTCAAATAGTAAGTATCATCATAGTTATAAATCAATCGCGCAGGAAAACCTATTGTCTTTTCTTTTTCTTTCAACGAAGATACCCCTAAACGACCTGCTGCCATATTCCAATCTCCAGCTTCCAGATTGTTATAGGACATCGCATCCGAAGGAAAATTTGCATTCTCTGAAGAAAAACTACGATGATTAAACTCTTGATACGAATATCCAGCCATTAATTTAATTGTATGCTTGTCAATTGTCGTAAAATAATTACCGATCCATTCCAATGTATAATCCGTATAATTTTCTTCCTGCAGAGTTCCTCGTCCGGAACGCATATTATCTATAGATTCCTTATGATTTGAATTAACATATATACGCTTAAAATACTCTTGCCCCTGTCTAGCTAGAGATAATTCAGTATTTAGCGTCGGTAAAATATTTAGTTTCATTTTAAAATCAGCAAGGGAAAACTGTCTATCACCTCCATCCTCCTTGTCTTTCAACCATCCTACAGGATTATAGGTATCAAACCCATACAGAGTACTATATTTAGAAGGATCTTTTTCATCCATCAATGGATGAGTCGGATTCAATTTTACCGCTTGCTGAAATACGCCATAATCCACATATTCCTCATTGATAACTCGCGTGGACAAGTTTCCTTGAATCTCTAACAGACCTTCTAATGTCTTTGCGGTGAATCCCATTCTAACTCCATACTCTTTTCTAGAAGACGCTATATCCAAGCCATCTTTCTTCTTATAATTGGCAGAAGCTCTAAAGGTCAAATTTTCACTTCCTCCTGAAACAGCTAAATAATGACTTTGACCCAGATTACTCTTATTCAACAATTTGTCATACCAATCCACCCGATGACCAAAATCTACATCTCTTTCATGCGCAAGAAACTCATCTACAAAAAGTACTTTTGGTTGATTAGCTACCATATCATGATCGATATAGCCATCATAAGATATAGAAACTTTTCCAGCCTTTCCCTTTTTTGTTTGCACCAAAATAACTCCATTCGCCGCACGTGAACCATAAATCGCTGCAGCCGAACCATCTTTCAATATTGTAATTGATTCAATATCTTGGTTAGCGACACTTCTTAAATCTGCACCCGGCATTCCGTCTATAATAACCAATGGCGAATTCCCTGCCTCTATGGAAGAAGCACCTCGCATCTGGATATTAGGAGAAGAGTTAGGATCTGCCGCTGCCGCATTCGAGACATTAACGCCTGATACTTTTCCATCGATCATTGACAACGGACTTGTAAATGCTCCTTGTAAAAAGTCTTTACTAGAAACAGCGGTTACAGCAGAAGTCAACTCTTTTTTGTCAACTGAGCCATAACCAACAACAACAACCTCATCTAATTTTTGTGTATCCTCTTTCATAATGACCTGAAGTACATTTTTATTTTTCACGGCTTCTTCATGAAGAGAAAATCCAATATAAGAAATCTGGAGTACCGCATCGGAAGACACTACAATAGAGAAATGACCATTCAAATCAGACATAGTTCCATTTGCTTTACCCTTCTCTACAATATTTGCACCAATAATAGGCTCCCCCGCCTCATCAACAACAGTACCTGTTACTGTCTTTTCATCTTGATCA
>JAUUNK010000276.1 GCA_030844565.1 Bacteroides ovatus | reverse complement strand
TGGGAGACCGCCCGAAAGTACGTATCATCCGTATGCGCAAGGTTCCGTTCATCGACTCCACAGGTATTCATAACCTGACTGCTCTCTGCGAAATGTCGCAGAAGGAAAAGACTACCATTATTCTTTCGGGAGTCAACGAGAACGTGCATAATGTACTGGAAAAAGCCGGATTCTACGAGTTGCTGGGAAAAGAGAATATCTGCCCGAATATCAACGTAGCATTGGAAAGAGCGAAAAGTCTGGTAGAATAACGCTGTTTATCAGTTACTTGCAAGCTATATATACCGTGCGTATTGGACATATAGATCCAATGTGTACGGCATATATGATCTGCGTGTTGGAGCTATATACCCAACACGCAGCATCTATATTTCCTGCAAACAGGACATTATCATCATTTATTCTACCACGCTGACCTCTATTTGATACAACCTCACCTCTTTTATTTCAGAGCCATGTTCTTGTTTTCCTTATAATCAAGCGCACGGTTTATAAGCTTCAACTGTCCGAGAGCATTCTCTAATGAGGCATTTATAATAACCGGAGTTGCTTTAATACCCGGATTCACTATTGCCACATCATAAGCCGACTGTTCCAATTCACCATCCAGATAGATTTTCAACATTCCATTCTTCTCACGACATAAAGACACAATGCACTCTTTATTATTATTAACAGGTTGCCTGGAAACTACTTTCACCCCTTTTACCACGAATGTAAGCCGTCCTTCCGCATCCAAATCTACCGAAATATCTTTTCCCTGACGCAACAAGGAAACGGCATTCTTATCAGTTTTCAAACGGAAAGACAGGTTGAAATCCCCGCCACCACTGATTCCCGTCAGAACAGGTATTTCCTGATTCTCAAAATAAAGGAAAGAGGTGCGTAATGCTTTTGTATTTCCCGCGTCATCTTTTACTCCCGAAATATTCAGACGATATTTATTATCCTTTTCCATTTCACGAGCCAATGCCAATGTCACAACACGCCTGTCCGCAGAAATCGAAGTAGCGGTAATCTCATTCCCCGAAACAGAGAATATTCCGTCTTTCAGCATCACAGGTTCATTAAACTCAACAGTCAGGGAAGTCGGAGAGGTCGTCTTAACTATCCGCAGGGCAGGGGCTTCCTTATCAGGCACGGTACTGAATTTCCAAATCCGCACCTCACCCGGCTGCAAACTTAGGGAGATTTGTTCGCCATAGCCGAACAAATGATCCTTTGTATCCTCTTTTTGTTCACCTGCCCGATACGTCCACACCGAGGTACGATACAAGCCTTTCAACCCTTCGGGCATTCCGATAATACGGTCGAGGGTGAAGTCAAACTCTTTCACCTCATCAGACGGGTTGCGGACAGAAATAATCCCTTCCTGTCCCGACCATGCCGAATAACCGTAAGGAGTTCCTTTTGCAGGAGTCTGCCCTATCAGTTTGGCATGCTTCAGGATTTCATAGTTATCATTAATCCAATGGAGTACATCGGCATTTATGACCCATTTCTGTCCCTCGTTCATCATATTATAGCTATAATAAAGCTCCCAAAAAGCAGTGCCGCGGGTAGCCATCATCATCAGGTACGTACGGAATTCATCATCATTCATCTTTCCGGCAAGATTGGCGGTATTGCCATAAATCGGGTCGTGGTTATAAAGATGCGCCAAAGGGAACTGGAACGCACGTGTCTTCACAAAATCGAAATAGCGGTCGTCCCTGTAAGACAAGAGCTGGTCGAGTTGCGACAGGCGTTTTACATTCAGCCGTCCGATATCCTGCGAGTTCTGCATCCACACGGAGTTTCCCCATTGCAGGAACCACGGGCTGGGGTTGACATAACACGTCAGGTTAATCCATAAATCATTTCTTTTCTCCCCGCGCTGGTTGCGCATGGCTTGAAATATATCAATCCAGCGTTCCCAATGCTCGGTGACATAGTACATCCCCTGATAACCTCCGGAAATATAATTCCCCTGCGGGTCGGGTTGCGGCGGACGTGCAGAAAATCCGTCCAATTTCCAATAATTCACGTCAAACCGTTGCTGGCAGTCCAGAAAGAACGTCTTCAGTTTCTCGCAATACACCTTATGATTGGTGCAAATATCACTTGAATTGCGGTTCAGCTTTCCATTCCCGTTTTCTTCCAGAAACCGGGCGAACTTGATAAAATAATTATAGCCGCCACGAGGCCCCAGCCACAATCCACAATCGGAAGAAAGGCGGTGCGACAAGTCAGAAGGCGTAAACAGTTCGTTCGGGAATTTACTGTTGAACGACCAGAATTTGGCCTTGTTCTCTTCCTGCCATGGACCGTAGGCATTCCAACCGTCATCCATCACATAAGAGTCAATCGGACGAACACCATTCTGCGTCAGTCCGCGTTCTACTTCACGGAAAGAGTTGAGGATATTGTTCTCATTGATGTTCAGCATAAAATCATACCATGAGTTGTACTGAATACGGAAGCCGACCGGGACAGCAATATCATGGATATAACTGAAAAAGTCCGTCTGAATAACATCCATATCCGTACTGCGGGTAGCACCGATTACTTCTTTCCAGGTGGTAAACGTACCACTTTCTCCAAGACGGCCTTCCGAAGCAAGCATTTCAAAGCTCTTTCCCGAATAATAACGGATACGCACCTTCTGACTGTCCTCAATCTCCGTCTCCGCAGCCGGAAATTCAAGGCCGAAGAACATCCCCTGTATATACACCGGCTGTCCCAAAGAAATGTAATATCCACTGATACCGCCCACTCCCTGCTCCATTACCGGATGCGTCCAAACGGCATATCCTTCGGGAAGATTCATCGGTTCGAAATCAATATAATCCAAACGCGCCAGGTGGCGTTGCGAATCGGGGACAGTTATTTCCAGATATTTCCTCATATAGTGCTTCCCTTTTTCCAGTTCAAGAACCATATCCACCTGCCAGTCCACCCCTTGGTGACGGAAATTCTTATAGTGGAAAATCAGCCGCTTACCGTCTTTCCCTTCTTCCGCAACCTGTATTTCCTGCAATGAAAGAGCGGAAGAATAAATATCCGAAGCCAGCGAATCCGCAGTTAACGTACGGATAACGAACTCTTCGGAAGCTACTTCGGGAAGAATACGGATTGCTTCACTGCCCGTACGTTTATTCTCAATCACCCGTGTACGGACTTTGCCATCCGCCAGTGAGAACTCACGGGAGAGGTATTCATTGCCAATCGTCACCGTACTTTCCGTACGGGCGATATAGACCTCTTTCTTATCAGCCGCCATCATGGAGGCGGAATATCCCCCAAGCAACACCAAAAGAAAACATATTTGTTTAATCATCATATTCTTTTTATTTAAATCGTTATTTCATCAAACCTTTAAAAATAATCCGCGCTTATACATCGCCCCCAACAGGAAAAAGACAATCAGATAATTGGCGAAAGTAAGCCATACGGAATAATAGCCACCCAGATATTGTTCGAGCCCGTAGCTGACCGAAGCGGCAACGCAACGGAAATTCACGACTTCACCCAACAGATAAGCTGTTATGGAATTCATGCCATACACTTTCAGCCAGTCCAATCCCCGGGTATGTCCCTTGTAATCAATCCAATAATAGAACAATGCCATCAATAGAAAACAATATCCGCCGGAAAGCAGCGTCATACTACCTGTCCAGATACGCTTGATAACAGGCATCTGCAAACTCCACAGCAATGCCAAACCTACAAGAGCAAGTCCGACAACCAGCAGCATCTGTACCACCTTTTTCCGGTTCGCCTTCCCCTCTTTCATTATCTTTCCGGCAAACGCTCCGAGCATGACAGTCACTCCGAATGTCAGGCTACTCCATATCCATGTATAGTTGTAGTATGGCGAGAAGCTCCAGGTTCCGTCCTCATTCCAAAATACCCCATCCCGAAATCGACCCAGGACGTACCTGTCCACTTGTTCCGCAAAGTTTCCTGCAGGTGTAAAATCACCCAGGAACGTCATCGGAATCCAATAGGCGAGAAGGAGCAACAATGTGATCCCTATCTGCCACTTGAACGGGAAGTGCAACTGAATAACCGCAGCAATAAAATAACCGACGGCAATAGACTGCAACGTATTGGAATACAAATAAAGATGCTGGCTATCAAGCCCCAACAAATTGCCCTGTACAATCATCCCGAAAATAAACAACAGGATAACCCGCTTTAAAATCCTGCGATATACAGGCCAATAACTTCCGGTAGTACCTATGTATTTCGACAATGAAAACGGCATGGAAGCTCCTGTCATAAAGAGAAAAAGCGGCATCACCAAATCCCAGAAACGGAATCCCTCCCAAACCTCATGGTCAAACTGGTAGAGTATGCCGTTAAGAAACGGCAGGTTCATCTGCCGCACCAACGCTGCAAATACAGGTTGAAAAAAGACCAAAAGAAATAAATCAAAACCTCGCAGAATGTCCAATGAAGCAAGACGGGTGGAATTGTTTTCCGGTAATTTGTTCTTCATACGTATAACTTTTATATTAACTTGATTATCGTCTTATCCAAATGTCGCTTTATCCATACACGCCTAGCTGACTTGTCTTATTCCAACATCACTTCGTCAAAAAAGATTCTCGATGCCTGTCCCGACCGCACATGAGATGCAGGACAAACTCCCGGACCTTTGGCGCTCACACGTACATAACGCCCTTGTGTGCCTCCCAGTTTCAATGGCAGGTTTTCTATAAAATTCCCTTCGCGGAAAATCTCTTCAGGCGTGAAGCTTTGCATGGCGGCTTCGCGGAAGTTGGAGTTATCATCCGAGACTTCCACTTTCACGGATGCCGGCTTATGGATAGCCATTCCATTGTTCGTGATGCATCCCAATGTCAATGTGTTCAGCACTTCCGGCTTCAACAAGTCAATTGTGAAAGAGACAGAATCATTGTTCGTCCATGAGCACCATTCGAAATCCGAATATTTCAGGCTCCCGCGTATTCCATTCGTCAGGAGCTTTTCAGCCGGGTTGATTCCCAGTACGGGTTTGGCAGTGGCCAGATTCCACCGGACAGGAAGTATTAATGTCTTTCCCATCTGTCTACCCTGCGCAAAAGTAGCACTTTTCAGAGTAAGTGTCTCTTTTACAGGTACTTTTCTTTCGTAGAGCGGTGAGGTTGCCGTAGGTTCGCTGCCATCCGTCGTATAATGTATCTCCATGTCGGGGCGGATACATTCCAGTTCCACTTCAAGTATTCCGTCGTTTGGAGTTACCGTATGCTGGATATTGTACATCGAACGAGCATAAACGATGCCTTTAGCTGTCAGATGTTCATTATAGGCATCCAGCCCTTTCAGGAACGAAGTCCAGTCCTTGTGTGCGGGCTGTGTCCATGCCACTTCCGCCAGGGCGGCAAGACGGGGAAACACCAGATAATCCACATCTTCCGGTTTATTGCAAAACTCCGTCCACATGGATGCCTGTACGCCCATGAGCAAAGAAGCATATTCCGGTTTCCAGTCCGCCTGCACCGGTTCGTAGTCGTAGACATCTTTCAGCGTGTTATTGCCGAAATAGGTCTGGGGTTCGAACCATTGCGGGCCTTGATAACGAATCAGGTACATGATGCGGGCAGGCGTCATAATGAACTGATGTCCTTTTTCCGCAGCTTTCAGAGCAGCCGCACCGAATCCGCGCCAGCTTTGGATAATAACGCCTTCCGGTAGGAAGCTGCTGTTTGTCAGTTCGTCCCAGCCTATCACTTCACGCCCTTTGCTACGCACATAGTCGCTCATTCGTTTCATAAAATAGCCTTGCAGATCTTCTTCGTTGGCGAGATGCTCTTTTTTCATCCGTTCCTGACAAAGCGGGCATTTTTTCCAGTACCCTTTCTGCGCCTCATCTCCTCCCAGATGAATATATCGCGAAGGGAAGATTGCCATCACTTCGTCCAGAACATCTTGCAAGAATGTAAAGACAGTATCTTTTCCGGCACAATAAATCACTCCCGAATTACTTCCACCCAAACCCGGAACAACTCCAATGTAACAGTTTACTACGGGGCAGACCAGTTGCGGATAGGCAGCCAGTGCAGCGTTGCTATGAGCCGGCATATCTATTTCGGGGATAATTTCTATCTGACGGTCGGCGGCATAGGAAACCATTTCTTTAATATCTTCCTGTGTATAAAATCCACCTATAGGAGTGGGTTCACCCGGTTCGGCGTTACGGCGGAAATAGAAAGGAACGTCCATGCGGTTCACTCTCCATGCTCCCACTTCCGTCAGGCGGGGATATTTCTTGATTTCCAGCCGCCAGCCGTTATCATCCGTGAGGTGGAAATGAAGGGTATTGATTTTAAGCATGCCCATACAGTCGATGATACGCAACACATTTTCTTTGGGAATAAAGAAGCGGGCTGCATCCAGCATCAATGCCCGATAGCCGAAGCGCGGTTCATCC
>JAUUNK010000275.1 GCA_030844565.1 Bacteroides ovatus | reverse complement strand
GAAGAACCAGCAGGAAATGCTTACCAGCCCCCAGCTGAGCGAATACATTGATAAACAAAGGCGTAGGGGATTTGCCAATATCAAGGAGTTTGAAATTGAATATCATAAGCGGATAGCAACCTCCTTCGCTTCGTTCATCCTGACTATTATCGGAGTTTCGCTTTCTTCTCGTAAAACAAAAGGAGGAATGGGACTTCATTTAGGTATCGGATTGGGATTGAGTTTCTCCTATATTCTTTTCCAGACAATTACATCTACATTTGCCGTAAATGGTAATGTACCGCCTGCCATTGCAGTGTGGATACCGAACTTACTATATGCTGGTATCGCATTCTTCCTCTATAAAAAAGCGCCGAAGTAAGAATAAGAATTAGTAAAAAGTATCCCCCTAAAATAAGAAGTTTCGCCTGTCTTCTTGCCAATTGCAAGTCCAAGCGAAACTTTTTTGTTGTATTCATTTCCTCTTTTGTCCTATTCCAAACAAAACTTTCATTTGGAAACTCAACTTTCTCCTTACTTTATCACAAACGATTCTACAATCAACCGATTTGTTTAACATAAGCAGAAAGTTCTGCAGCAGAGATGTTTTTGGCTATAATCACACCATTTCCATCTAGTAAATAGTTAGTAAAACCCCGGTTCAAACGGTATTTCTTAAACAGACCGGAACTTTCGCCTTCGGTTTCCACGAAACACGTGGGCGTAACTATTTGATCCTTACGAATGGTTTCCTTAAATACAGATTGGTACTCATCGAATGAGACCGAAACCATTTTCACATTGTGGGAAGAACGGAGCACATTGCTCAAACTAACATTTTGCATCCGGGAATGCGCATCGTAACTTGCCCAGAAACTAAGTAACACATATTGACCCTTCAGGTCAGTTAAATCAAAGGCGCTTTGCCTTTCCAATGTAGTTTCGATTTTAAAATCGGGAGCTACATCACCTTCATTCAATCCTCCCGTAG
The DNA here is from genome assembly GCA_030844565.1 of Bacteroides ovatus. Taxonomy (GTDB): domain Bacteria; phylum Bacteroidota; class Bacteroidia; order Bacteroidales; family Bacteroidaceae; genus Bacteroides; species Bacteroides ovatus_A. Next base: position 5,462 of record JAUUNK010000275.1, on the reverse strand, counting down.
GTTTGTCTTTCTCTACGAAAGCGGTCAAGGAACTAATTAATAATACAACAAAAATCCATTTTACATGTCTCATGTAATTCGGTTTTGGTTAATACTGGTTGATTTACAAGTGATTATTGATAGCGAAATATCTATAATAAAGCAAATGTAAAAACAACGTTTATTAAGATATTAGAACTTTACCGTTCTAAATCGGGGGCGAAGGTACAACATTATTATTGAATACCAAGGAAAGAAGAAAGAATTTTATGTTATATAACACATTTTACACCTCTAAAGAGTTATCAAGGAGAATACCCGATACCTTATTTATAAGAATAGGCAGGCACAATTCTTCCATTTGGGTACACTTTTTTATATTATATGGCATAGACCACGAGTTTTTTTCCTTACTTTTGCAAGATTAAAAGTATATTTTTATGCAAACAGCGGATAGTGAACTAATCCTCATACGGGTTACGGGCGAGGATCGTCCCGGACTTACGGCTTCGGTTACTGAAATCTTAGCCAAATACGATGCTACCATTCTTGATATTGGTCAGGCAGATATCCATAATACGCTTTCACTGGGTATTTTGTGCAAAACGGAAGAGCAATATTCCGGTTTTATCATGAAAGAATTGCTTTTCAAAGCTTCTTCGTTAGGAGTATCCATTCGATTTTATCCCATTTCTACCGAAGAATATGAAGAATGGGTGAAATTGCAAGGAAAAAATCGATATATCCTAACAGTGTTGGGACGGAAACTCTCTGCTAAGCAGATATCAGCAGCCACTCGCATCCTGTCAGAACAAGGAATGAACATCGATGCTATCAAACGTCTTACAGGACGTATTCCTTTGAATGAGTGTGAAGCACATACACGTGCCTGCATCGAATTTTCGGTTCGGGGAACGCCGAAGGACCGAATTGCCATGCAGGAACAGTTAATGAAGCTTTCGAGTGAACTTGAAATGGACTTCTCCTTTCAGCAAGATAATATGTATCGCCGTATGCGCCGCCTGATTTGTTTTGATATGGACTCTACTCTTATCGAAACGGAAGTAATTGATGAACTGGCAATGCGGGCTGGTGTAGGAGACGAAGTAAAAGCCATCACTGAACGTGCTATGCGCGGAGAAATAGATTTCACTGAAAGTTTCACCGAACGCGTAGCTTTACTGAAAGGGCTGGATGAGTCCGTGATGCAGGAAATCGCTGAAAACCTGCCTATCACCGAAGGCGTAGACCGGCTGATGTATGTGCTAAAGAAATATGGATATAAAATTGCCATCCTTTCGGGTGGATTCACCTACTTTGGACAATATTTGCAAAAGAAGTACGGTATAGATTATGTATATGCTAATGAGCTTGAAATCGTGGACGGTAAGCTGACAGGACGTTATCTGGGAGACATCGTAGATGGCAAACGTAAGGCTGAATTGCTCCGGCTCATTGCTCAGGTAGAGAAGGTGGACATAGCCCAGACCATTGCTGTAGGAGACGGAGCAAACGACCTCCCTATGTTGGGAATAGCCGGTCTAGGCATTGCTTTCCATGCGAAACCTAAAGTGGTGGCTAATGCCAAGCAATCTATCAATACTATCGGATTGGACGGGGTACTTTATTTCTTAGGATTTAAAGACTCTTATTTGAATATGTAAGGTAAGAGAAAAGAATAGAAACATTTGTACTGCACAACGAAATATTTTATCTTTGTCGATAAATAAATAAGTGATGAAGTTTTCTGAATTAAAATTAAACAAAAGTGTACTGGAAGCGCTTGATGCCATGCGATTTGATGAATGTACACCCATACAGGAAAAAGCGATCCCTGTGATACTTGAAGGCAGGGATTTAATAGCGGTAGCCCAGACCGGTACAGGTAAAACTGCCGCCTATCTGCTCCCCGTCTTAAATAAACTTTCGGAAGGAGGACATCCTCAGGATGCCATCAATTGCGTTATCATGTCTCCTACCCGCGAGTTGGCCCAACAGATTGACCAGCAAATGGAAGGATTTTCCTATTTTATGCCCGTATCGAGCGTTGCAGTGTATGGTGGAAATGATGGAGTACTTTTTGAGCAACAAAAAAAAGGTCTTACTTTAGGAGCAGACGTAGTGATTGCAACACCAGGACGGTTAATAGCTCATTTAAGCCTTGGATATGTAGACCTTTCCAAGGTTTCTTATTTTATTCTGGATGAAGCTGACCGTATGCTCGACATGGGGTTTTATGATGACATCATGCAAATCGTGAAATATTTGCCCAAAGAACGGCAAACCATCATGTTCTCCGCTACAATGCCTGCAAAAATCCAACAGTTGGCAAATACTATCCTGAATAATCCCGAAGAGGTGAAACTCGCCGTATCAAAACCCGCAGACAAGATTTTGCAAGCAGCTTATGTATGCTATGAGAATCAGAAACTGGGTATCGTGCGCAGCTTGTTTATAGACGAAGTACCTGAACGTGTCATCATATTTGCTTCTTCTAAGATAAAAGTAAAAGAAGTGGCAAAATCATTAAAGCTGATGAAGCTAAATGTAGGAGAGATGCATTCTGACCTGGAACAGGCACAACGAGAAACAGTGATGCACGACTTTAAAGCAGGGCGGATTAATATTCTTGTTGCTACGGACATTGTAGCTCGTGGAATCGATATTGACGATATTCGCCTGGTTATTAACTTTGACGTACCGCATGATAGCGAGGACTATGTTCACCGTATTGGACGTACTGCACGGGCGAATAACGATGGAGTGGCAATTACTTTCGTCAATGAAAAGGAACAGACAAACTTTAAGAGCATAGAAAACTTCTTAGATAAGGATATTTATAAGATACCTGTTCCGGCGGAATTGGGAGAAGCTCCCGAATATAAACCTCGCCGAAGCCAAGGAACGAAAAACAAAGGCAAGGGTAATGACTATTCTGCGAGAAGAAAAGGTTCGGGCGGAGGACGCTCTTCCCGTAAAAAGAACTAAAGTTTTCTATTTCCCAGTCTTGATAATCAATTTATTATCGAAGGTTACGGTCACCTTCACACTGCTGTAAACAGAACTTTCCGGTATGCATACAAGGGTCTGATAATGAAATCCTTCAGAGTCGACCTTTATGAAGTTCATATCGGAAAGTATGGATTGTTGTAAGAAATCCTCCGGTAAAATGCGGGAAAACATTTGTTTGGTTATGTTGCTGGCATACACTTTCTTTCTTCCCTCATAAATGCAGATGTGCATAATGTTATCATAATACACATTGTCCATGCCGATTCCTTCTTCCGAATAAACAGTTTTGAGTACTTTTATGGTAGAAGGATTAATATACACATAGGCTCTATACCGTTTCCCATTATACATCACTACGCTATCTTTCTGCATGACCTCTACTGTATACGAAGGAACAATTTGAGGAGGATTTTCTACAAATGCTACCGTATCATTAGGCTCTTCCGACTTATGTAACTTTATTACATTATCCGAAAAAGTATGAAACCAAAAGGAATATTCCGTTTGACGATCTATCTTGTAATGGGATGTATCATTTCCGTATGTGTATAGAGTATCTCCCATTATTTGAAAGAAACGTGGAATTCCTTGCTGATCAGCATAATAAACAGTGTCTCCCTTGACATACATCAAGGGAGTGTCACTTTCGTCATTTAACCAAATACCTTGCAAGAGTTCTTTGGCACGAAAATCTTCTACAGGCCGAATAGATTTCTTTACTTCTCGACAAGCAGTAAACAGAACTATCCATGCCGCCAACACCATAATATACCTTATCATCTATTTCTTCTTTGTGTAAAACACACAAGCTTTTTATTTTCCAATGCAAGAGTAGATAAATCCTAGCTCTTCCATTTCTTTCTTCTCATATATATTGCGCCCATCCAATATAACTTGACCTACCATTGCTTTCTTGACCACAGCCCACGAAGGTAAACGAAATTCTTTCCATTCCGTCACTAACAAAAGAGCATCTGCTTCCAATACGGCATCATACATATCGTTAGCATAATAAATAACGTCTCCTATTCTTCTCTTGCACTCTTTCATAGCTGCCGGATCATAAGCCCGGATGTTACATCCTGCTTTTAAAAGATTATCAATCAGTATAAGAGCGGGGGCTTCGCGCATATCATCAGTTTCCGGCTTAAAAGCCAATCCCCACAAAGCGATTGTTTTTCCTTTCAAATTACCATTATACTGTTTTTCCAGTTTATGGAATAAAATGTTTTTCTGCAATTCATTTACTTCTTCTACGGCTTGAAGCACACGCATTTTATAACCATTTTGTTCAGCTGTTTTTATTAACGCTTTTACATCTTTAGGGAAACAGCTTCCTCCATAACCAATACCGGGGTAAAGGAATTTGCGCCCGATACGCGTGTCGGAACCAATCCCGCTACGCACCATGTTGACGTCGGCGCCTACCAATTCGCAAAGATTAGCAATATCATTCATAAAGCTGATTCGGGTTGCCAACATGGAGTTAGCAGCATATTTTGTCATCTCTGCCGAAGGAATATCCATAAAAATAACGCGGAAGTTATTGAGCAGGAATGGTTTATAAAGCTTTGCCATTAGTTTCTGGGCACGTTCCGATTGCACTCCCACTACGACGCGGTCAGGACTCATAAAATCATTTATTGCATTACCTTCTTTCAGAAACTCCGGATTGGAAGCTACATCAAATTCTATTGCTACACCCCGTTTATCGAGCTCTTCCTGAATGGCTGCATGTACCTTTCGGGCAGTACCTACAGGAACAGTACTTTTGGTCACTACCAATTTATACTGTTTCATGTGACGACCGATAGTGCGAGCCACTTCGAGCACATAACTCAAATCAGCACTTCCATCTTCATCCGGTGGAGTACCCACTGCACTAAAGATAACTTCTACTTCATCCAGACAATCTTCTAAAGATGTAGTAAAGCTAAGTCGCCCGGCTTTGGTATTGCGGAGTACCATTTCCTCCAGTCCATTTTCATAAATAGGTATGATGCCTTTATTAAGGGATTCTATTTTTTCGGCGTTAGTATCTACACATGTAACATCCACACCGATTTCTGCAAAACACGTACCGGTCACTAATCCTACGTATCCAGTGCCTACAATTGCTATTTTCATATTTTTATTGGATTAGAAGTTATTATTCAAAGTATATAGCTTTATGGAAGGAAACGCCTTCCTGGTCTTTGGGCGACAATATTAATTGCGATTCAGCTATCGGCCAGTCTATTTTTAATGTTTCATCATTATATAAAATGGATGCTTCGGCATGAGGAGCATATACATTATCAACCTTATAAGTAAAGATTGCTTCATCACTCAATACAAGAAAGCCATGTGCAAATCCACGCGGAATAAAAAATTGCCTTTTGTTCTTTTCACTCAGAACAACGCTGATATGTTTTCCAAAAGTAGGTGACGATTGTCGCAAATCTACTGCTACATCAAGCACCTCCCCTTTA
>JAUUNK010000274.1 GCA_030844565.1 Bacteroides ovatus | reverse complement strand
ACTGCGCTGATATGCTTAGAGCGGCGGTAGCGGTTCAACAATGCCTGTACACGGGCTTTCCTGTATCGTGCAAGAATAAATATACAAATAAGCAAAAACATTGCACCTAAATAGCCAAGATGTAAGGACGACCATTCCGGTACACTGTTAATCAGGAGAAAGTTGCCGGGCAGAACTACTACCCACCACCAATACCAAAACAGCAGTATAAAACCTGACATCCGTCCTATCTTCTTGCCCCAAACCTCTCCCTTGAAATATAGGTAGTCAAAAAAGTAGTATCTGTAATTCGTCCGGTTGGCACGTTGCTTCACTCGTTCAAAATAGTTATCTGTCTTTTTTATTCCTTTACTCATATATATTCGATGAATTATGTTCTCCAAAATGCAAAATGAAGCAGGGTAATACCCAGCACAATTCCAAAAAAGACAAGACCTGTCAGGAGAAAGACCCAATCCGAATAATGAAAGTCAATCTTCTTGTAAGGAATGGCGGTTTTCTTCACATACTTGTTCCATGCCCATATAAGAACTTTTCCCAATCTTTCCGCTGTAATATAGCTCATAATTATTTTTACTTTTCAAATTGTATTCCCTCATACGCTACTAAGCAACAAATAAAAAGTTGCTAATGGTTTGGTGAGCAACAGCATTTAGCTGTTATCTCGACCTTGTTAGCGATTTTTTATCTTTAATATCTCTATATTCGTGTATGTTGTTGTTCATTAGAAAAATGTTCTACCTATCCATATTCCTGTTAGGAACATGATTAGAGGAAGAAAAAGTATTATCCATACTGGGATTATCTTGTTCCATTTGTTGCCTTTGTATTTCAGAAGTATAGCGGCAGTTCTTTTACGGTTATATCGTAAATAGAATGCGACAAAGCACAAGACAGAAACGACCCCACCGATAAATGCTCCTTGGGAGGAAGTAAAGTTCTTCCTCGTAAAAATCCAATAGTCAGGTAGTACACTGGCAAGGAAGATACTGAAAAAGAACAATGCAATTAACGAAATCATACAAAGCACACCACAAGCACTGAAACGTGCTGGTTCGTTATATTTTCGATAAAGTATAAACAACCGATAATACAGGTAGTCAAAAAAATAATACCTGTATTTTCCCCCTTCTCGCATCAAATTGTTTCGTGCGAAATGACTTATTGTTTCTTTTCTGTATCTCATCTTTGCTGAATTTTTCGCTAATGGTTAGAAAGGAGCATCGTCAGATGCTATCTTTCGTTGTTATAAACTTAATTGTTCTTGCTCACTTACATTTTCGTTTATTAGTCTGCACATATATTCTTGCAGGCAATAATTATATATTTCAGCAGTAAGTAATGATTTTATATATTCCACATTTTCATATATGTATTTCATTTTATAAGCTAATATTTCAAAGGGCATATCTTCGTTATTATATGTAGCCATTATCTGCCATAAATTTGAAATCGTTTGGCTTATGTCATTATCTTGGCACTGTTTATGGGCTTCCATATTCTGATATTTATAGATGTAATGCTCTGTGTATGCTGGAATGCGATATGTTTCATGTGTAAAGCCAGTTCCGCCCCCGGCAATACATCTTAACATATCATTTACACAATAGAATATTTTGTTTAACGTCTTACGTTCACAACGATAGTGTTTCCTATTATTGGCATTGAACTGTGCATACCATATACAATATAAGTCAAATCCGGTTTCTCCATAGAAATAACCTTGCAATGAAGTATATTGTTGGCGGTATAATGTATCGGGATAAACCGCTGCCGAGTTTGCAAACAATCTTTCCGCATCTTCTTCTATATAGCGGTACTCTTTCTTACTTTGTTTACGGAATTTATCAATATTGAGTATATCATCTTGTATGTTACGTTCACACAGAGTTTTACTACAAGAGCACCCCATTACCACGAAAATGGCAAGAACAAATAGTACTATGTTTGCAATACGATACATATTGTTTATAATGGTTTGAAAAGGAACGGCGTAAGACGTTATCTTTTCTTGTTAATAATATATTTATAGCCTCTTGAAAGTTATATCATCCGACACTCCTAATTCTTTCCGTCTAACTTCAAAGTCCTTTTTACTGAATGCCCCAAACTTGTTTTCTTGTGCTTCCCATGCTTCCTGTGTGTTATTTACGGGAATGATGTAATATTCGGTTGCATTCTTGTCATAACGCTGTAAGGAAATGCCTATGCTGTCCCTCAAAGCACGATATGCCTTGACAAGAATAAAATCATCGTCATATCCCACTGCGTAAACACTTGCTCCGGTTATTCCCGTATAAGGCGCATCATCATCGTTTTGTCGGTGATAACACACATCCATATCTTCTTTGGTATCTACCGCTATCAAATAATAGTTCCCAGTAAGATGCCGTTCATATACGAACCCGCAACTTTGCATTAGGGGCAACAATAAAAAGAGTAATGATATAACTGTTTTCATACGCTCAATTATTATTAATGGTTTGCAGCTTGCCGCCGTTAGGTGGCACAGGTGCTTGTTATCTGCATTGTTACATAAAAACTCCGAATAATTCATTGAGCCGTTCCTCATTTATCGGATTGCTACCATTCCATCCTAATAGCGGCAAAATTATATCAGAACGAAAATTTTTAGCAGCTTTACCGTTTATCTCACATCTTTCAGCGAATGGAGTAAAACCATCATACAGTGGCTTCACATATGAATTTGGCATGATACCCAATTCAGCCAATACAGTTAGTTGTCCACGAAAGCGAAATTTCTCATAGTCAGGAATAATTTTTGCCTTTCTTATTCGCTGTTCCAATTTTCCGGGAGTTTCATCTGCTGGAGCATTACGTATATGTTCGATGACACTACGGAAGATTTGAATATCCTTGTCGGTAGGAATACAAGGTGGGAGTTTGGAAAACTCTTCTAAATCTATCACATATTTTCCCCACAGTTCGTTCCACGCATAACCATAGTACCAAGCGAAAATCTCTTCACCTTTTTGTATCCAATTATTCCCTTTAATAGAACAAAGAGGGCAATAACTATCAGAATCGTAAGCATGGGAAGGAACGGCTCTTGCAAACAAATAACTTAGAATTGGTTGTCTGCCTCTTGGAAAACTATTGAATCCACAAATAAAAGCTGATAGACAACTCTTTAAGTTAATATTACTGTTTTGCAATAAAGATTTATACTTCTCAATACATTGATTGTGAGTAAAATGAACCACCTCATTTACAGGATAGCTATTTTCAAGTAGATAAGTATATTCATCCGCTTTAAGATTATTTGTCGAGTAGCAAGTTGTTTTTGTCGAACAATCAAACTTATCTCCACAATCTATTTCATGGAGATAACCTTTTTCGTCTTTAATGTATTTCTTCTTGAAATACACTTTCTTTAGTATTTTGAATAACTTGTCATTCATTTGCTATTCTTTTTTGCAGATAATGGTTAGCAGGGAACGGCTTGCCGTTATCCTGCGTTGTTACTGACATTTTCTTACCAATTATCTATTTTGGCAGAAAACATATTATCATTCATTTGTTTTTCTATATCTTCAATTCCGTATGTTTCAAGTATATATTCATAATCACCCATACTCATAACATTTATTGCTTTGTATGATGACATCCTGAGACTATAACGGACAGCCAAAAGTTCTCCTACCATACTATATAAAGCATCATAAACAGGTAGTCCACCGTCTTTGTGTTCAGACCATATTTGTATTACATCGCCATTTGTTCCTTTGAAAATTTTAATCGTAGGAGAATAAGATAGATTTTCAGTTACCATTTGATTGCTTATGTAATATTGCAAGACTGGTTTAACCAATTCTGTGGTATCTCCATTATGAATTAAGAATAAATGATTTCTACCATTTACTTGATTTGAACAAATGGTAATACCTTTATATTGCAATATGTTTTCTGCATTTATCTCACCCTTATAAAGAAATAAGGATAAGAAAAATAATATGTAATATCGAATTTCCATATCTCATTGCTTTTGTCAGTAATGGCTTGACAAGGAGCTGCGTTTAGCAGCTATCTTGGCTCGTTACTAACTATTTATTCCACCCATGTAATTCATATTGTTGTTCAACAGTATTTCTGATATATTCATAGGGGGAGTTTTTCAATTCTTTTACGCTTTTTATAGCTGTGGGCGTACCGATTGATGCCAATTTCCAAATACACTTAGTCCATATAGGAACCATAAAAGTTTCTTCCGCTTCTTGGTCTTCGTAATAGGGAAAAGTCGTATGCAGGACATCAATATAAAGCCTTTCATCCTTTTTATCATCACGAACAGCTATTAATATGTCCAAGAGTTCTTCATGCTGTTCATGCCAATATTCTTTCATTAATCGGCGTATATCCTCAATATAATAATCGTCTGGACGCCAAGGACCATATTTATCACTATATAAATAGCATTCCACAAATAATACATTCTGCATCGTTTCTTTATCTTTTTCTTGTATAGCCATCTTCCACATCTCTCTCAAAGAGTGTGGATTAGACAACAAATCAATGGAAAAGCGTTTATAGAACTCATCAAGCGTTATCTTGCTTGCTGCTAAGTCCGTAATAACTCTGTCATCTTCGTTGCTTATCATATCTGTCGCTCTAAATTGTTAGTAATGGTTAGCAGGGAACGGCTTGTCCGTTATCCTGCGTTGTTAGCGAAATATTCTATTCTATCCTTTGTTAGTTCTATCAAAATGAAACTAAAAGAACAAGCAATCAAAGCCAGTATATAGGATAAAAAATAGCATTTCAGATAATTATTTATACGCTCTTTCCTGAATTGTTTGAAATAGGAGATATACTTATCGCTCCTAAATAGGAATACTTGATTTGGAACATAAAGCAAGAGAACAAGAAGTAAAAAACTAATAATGAAGTTACTAACGTCACGAAACATAATACCATACCAAGAAATATGTGTTATTGCCATTACCACGTTCAAAATAGTAAGAATTAGCATTATCATGAAAATACAAGTTCCCCCACCGGCTTGCATAAGAATAAAAGGGGAAAAATCCTTTTCTCTTTCTTCTGTTCTCTTCACAATATCCAATGATTGCCAAAAAATATTTTCTTTCTTATAAAACTTCCGTGTGTATTTGTTGTCAATCAAACGGAACAGGTCAATTGCACGGAAGCACTTATACAAAAGTGCATAAGTACAATAGTATAATATGTTCCAAAATAATTCTATTCGTTTCATTTTGATATGTTTTCGCTAATGGGATAGCGGGGAACGCCATTAGGCGTTATCACGCTTCGTTACCGATATATTCTATAAGTAAATGTTAGACCATTTTGTATCATCGCCCCATTTTCTTTTTTTACTATCAATAAGCCACTTATTTGATTTACATACACAGACATAGCAATGAAGTTCCTTCATCAATCCTTTTTCGATACATGTATATACATGGAACTTGTTTTTTGTAACTCTTTCTATGTCTGTGATAGTTTCTTTACTGGGGTCATATTTATAACTGCCTTCAAGTCCCCATGAAAGGCAATTCGGTAAACCCATTTTTCTGTCCTTTGAGGTACAGAATTGGCTGAAAATAGAACTTATTTTCAACTTCATCAATTCTGTTTTTTCTTTTTCCGACAAATCAGGATTATTGTCTATATCTTCACAATATATTTCCCAACCATTCATTTCTGTGAAAAATGCGATGATTGTTCTTTCTATTTCCTGTTTTATTTCTAAATCTTCCATTTCTCTAAATTTATTGGTTTAACATTTATCGGTAATGGTTTGAAAAGGAACGGCGTAAGACGTTATCTTTTCTTGTTAATAATATATTTATAGCCTCTTGAAAGTTATATCATCCGACACTCCTAATTCTTTCCGTCTAACTTCAAAGTCCTTTTTACTGAATGCCCCAAACTTGTTTTCTTGTGCTTCCCATGCTTCCTGTGTGTTATTTACGGGAATGATGTAATATTCGGTTGCATTCTTGTCATAACGCTGTAAGGAAATGCCTATGCTGTCCCTCAAAGCACGATATGCCTTGACAAGAATAAAATCATCGTCATATCCCACTGCGTAAACACTTGCTCCGGTTATTCCCGTATAAGGCGCATCATCATCGTTTTGTCGGTGATAACACACATCCATATCTTCTTTGGTATCTACCGCTATCAAATAATAGTTCCCAGTAAGATGCCGTTCATATACGAACCCGCAACTTTGCATTAGGGGCAACAATAAAAAGAGTAATGATATAACTGTTTTCATACGCTCAATTATTATTAATGGCTGACAAGGAGCTGCGTTAGCAGCTAACTTGGCTTGTTACCAATATAATTTACAGGGAAACAGATAGCCATTTTTGCTTCCATGAAGAATATCTTTTCTTAGAATCTAAAAGCCATTTGCCTTTTTTAAACAAGAATATGTATTGCTTCTTTTCCTGCATAG
>JAUUNK010000273.1 GCA_030844565.1 Bacteroides ovatus | reverse complement strand
AACCTATACATAGAGTCAAAACGAAATACTCAAGCTATAACTACCTATGGGAAAGTGTATGACTTATTGTTTCAATCCGAAACAACCATTGATAAATTGATAGAACAGCATTCCGACAATATATGGGTATCATTCTTTCTAACCATTATCTGTAATACAATAAACATGGAACAATATGCAGAAACACAACAAGAATTGACTCTCAATGACATCAAAGAAATTGAGAAAGAGTTTGGGGTAGATATACCACAAGATATGAAAGCGCACTATTTGCAAAATAATGGTGGCTTCCCTCCTTATAATCGTATCAAAGCAGATAAGTATATTCTATCTATTGACGGATTTATACCATTAAAATATGGCATTTGTAATATTGGTAAGCTATCTGCCGATTATCAAAAATCGGGACTTCTTTTTGCGAATATGCTACCATTTGCAAATGACGAGGGCGGTAATATCTATTTGATAGATTTAGACCACTGATAGACTATATGGGAGTATATATTTATGGTTTTGCGAAAGTGATGATACTTACATAGATAATATGCTGTATGTATGTGATAGTTTTGCCCACTTTATAAGTTCCATGTTTGAGGATAATTAAATATACAGATAACAAAGCGTGATAACGCCTAATAGCGTTCCCCGCTAAACCATTACGAATAATGAATATAAGAACAGATTATAATCTTGTAAAGAACGAAATGCTATTTATCTTAGAAAATAGCCATAGGAATAAAAGTGCAACCACTGATTTTATTTATTCTTTTATTGAAAAGCTGATAAAGAAAGGTTGGGTACGGAAAAATGTATATGAATTGGTTTTGGATATTCAAAATAATCATTATACTTGCATGTCACAAGAAACGATTGAGATATTGTATGAGCTTGAAACATCGTTGTCTGGCTTTTGTGCAGCTGAATGTATATATAGATTTCCTAATGAACCCGAAGACAGTAGAGAATTACAGGATTATGTTCTGGGAAATGATTGGAAAACAGATTAAGAATTCATAACAAGCCAAGATAGTTGCTAAACGCAGCTCCTTGTCAAACCATTAATAACAATACAGAGCGAAACATGAAAATGGTAAAAATGATATTATTTTATCTCTTATTTGCTGGTGTTCTTTTTGTCAGTTATGCGTTTGTGGCTCCTTCTCACGGAGAAAGGTTTCCTGCATCTTCACTGGCTACCATTTATTGGGGATGCGCCATGTTACTTTTTGTACCAAGTGATTTGTGGTTACATCATCAAACATCACGGTTTATAGCTCTTGGTATATTAGTACTTGCATGGCTGATGAGTGTGGAGTATTATTGGTTTTGTGATGAATATAGATTAATCATTCATCAAAATTCCAATGATAAGATTAGTTTAGCCAGTGAATACCAATTTCATCAGTATTGGCTATATCAAAGCATAGTCGCAAGCTATTTACTTTTGGGAGTAGGTGTTTCGCATCTATTAAGAAGAAAAGAGTTATTAATGAAGCGTGATAACGCTTAAACAGCGTTCCTCGCTTAGCCATTATGAACAACTGAAAATGTATGAGAATAAAAGAATATTCGACAGACGAACTATTGATGATAGCCAATAATGTAAGTGGTGAATACTCGGACAAACAGGTCAGGCAAGCAAAGCTGGAACTGTATAACCGTGGTGTAGACAATAAGGTTATAGCCGGCATCATAGAGGAAAAAGAGGAAGCCTTTATGAAAAGGCTGGATGCTGCTGCACGTGCAGAACAGGCACGAATGGACAAGCGCAATGAGAAGAACAGAAACATCAGCTATCAATGGTGGGAAATGCTAATTATGTTCGCATTTGCACCATTCTATGGGTTGAGCGGCTGGAAAGATTTGGTTTTCACGGAAGAACTTCACGGAACTGCAAGGCGCGCTTATCTTTTTCATCCTGACAACCGTGTTTTGCATCATCCCCTTCTGCCTGCGATACACCCGCAAACGGACTGCCGCCATACTCCTGAAATATAAAGGGAACCCGTGGAACAGAATAATCCCGTCATGGATGATATATGGTTTTCCTCTATTGGAGGTTCTGATAGGATTAGGGATAGGTTTGATGATATTTAAAAAATAGATTATACACATGAAGAAAGTTATATTATGTATTGCACTGCTTGGTCTTATCTGCTGTGATGTTACTTGGCATGATAAATTAACAGGCAATTACTATCTGCTGGCAATAGCTTCAATGAGTGATATGCGTGTTACCTATTATCCCAAGAATGAAAGCATGAACTTTGATATAACAGTAGACGGAGGAATATATGAAGTGGGGTACGATGAAAATTTCATCCTTGCCAAAGCATACAAGGTACTGACAGACAGTCTTGGAAATTCCTTACACCGCTACGATACGGACATAACCGAGTATTACATCATTCCGGTGGATAACACACAAAGCGGACCGGAAGCGCAGGAGAACTGTTTCAAGCTGCTGACAGAAAAGGAATTTGAAGCCAAGAGGAAAGAACTTGGGGTTTCGGACAAGCTCACGTTTACTGAGACTTTTGAGAAATATTATTAATAACGCACGGAGAACGCTGTGTTGGGGCATTCTCCGCTTAAAAACAGGATGGCTATGAAAGCAACATTGAAATTTCCGATATTCTCATTCTTTCCCCGAAACAACATGGTATATGTCTGTTGGAAAGCGAATGATTATAACACTACTGATATAAAGTGGTTCAAGCGGAATAAACGGAAGAAGAATATAGTTGTGGATGCCACGGGCATGATGTACAGGGTGAAAAGTGCGCATTTCGTCCGATGGAAAGGCATACATGGATTTATCGGTCTGCAATGCGGTATTATTGAAATCGAGAATGAATATGAAGAAAATCCCACCCGTATATCCTTACGGGAACTGCAAGAAATCGTGTTGGAACGATACCCGAAATCACGTTGGTTCGGGGAAGAGTGCTGGGACAACGTGGAAGATTTCCGGCAGACCGTATTGGGATGCAAGAGCTTTGAGGAACTGGCGGAGATGTTCAGACGCCGTCCGTCCAAGAATATCTTTTTGAGGATTTGGAAGGGGTATTGAGAGAGGGAAGATTTGTAATTTTACAAGCACCGACAAAGGATTTATGAATAACGGTGCTAACAACGCGGGATAACGGACAAGCCGTTCCCTGCTGCATCATTACTGATAATAACAAATGAAAATAATGAAGATTAAATAAAAGGTAAACATGAAAAAGATGATTCTATATATAATGTCTGCAATGATACTATTAAGTATGCAACAACCAGATATTAATTGGGTTGATGTCCAACCTGTTAAGAGTAATGCCTCCATTATTTTAAAGGCAAATCGCTCAAAATCCAAAATCCTTATGATACAATTCCCATTAGCTTTTAAAGTATGCAACTTGTCATCAGAAAAAGTGTGCCTATATTCCCATAGCTATTACGTCAATCATACCGATAAATCCCGTATTGGAAGAACGGGTTGGATGGGACAAGGCATGTTAATTTTTAAGGATGTAGATGGAAAACTGCAAAGTCCATATCAAGCAGGCAGAATCGTTACTAATCCCAAAGAATGCAATGAATACATAGCATATACCTATCATCTTATCGGAGAGCAAGGTAATTATCAAGACGTGTTTTCGCATTATTTGGAGAAAATGAAAGAAGAACAGAAAGATACCTTACACATCGGGACTTTGGAAGAAATAAAAGTAGCCTACCCTCGAATATTTGATGATTTCTTAAAAGGAGATAGTATTGAATTTGACTTTTGGAGAATTTATATGGTGGGAAAAGAGAAAGGACAATCTGTTGTTTTACCTGTTGAAATTAAGTAGTGAGAAAATATAAAAGAAGTAGTGAAAATACTTTCGCTGTCTTCATCTTCCTCAAGAAATATAATCTTAATCGAATATTCCTTAAAGTATAATGGCTGCACGCGTTTTATTTCCATAATCATTCCTATTTAGTCATTGTCTTTTATACTTTTGCAAAAACTATTTAAATTTCTAATTCACAACATCTATGGATATTACAACCATTAAAGCATTACAAAACGGTGACCATAAGGCATTTGAAGAGGTGTTTTTGACCTACTTTGATAAGGTTAAATACCTCTTGACAGGTCTATTAAGGTCAGAAAGTGATACGGAAGAATTGGCGCAGGATATTTTCGTAAAGTTGTGGATAAACCGTCAATCCATAGACCCCAATAAAGCATTCAACACTTATATATATACAATTGCACGTAATACAGCTTTAAACTACTTAAAGCATAAACTGGTCGAAGAAAACTTTCGGAATAGCTTAAATGATTTTGATGTAGAGGAAGCAGACAGGTCAGACGAAATCTTGTTTGCGAAAGAAATCAGTCTTTTAGTGGAAATGACTGTGTGTAAAATGCCTGTTCAAAGAAGAAAAATTTATCAGATGAGCCGGGAAAAAGGAATATCTAATAATGAGATAGCGGAAGAATTGGGAATATCCAAGAAAACCGTTGAAAATCAGATTAGTTTGGCTTTGCAGGAAATCAAGCATGTCATTTCAGCTTTCTTGATTTTTTTCGTTTAGGAGAAAAATATCCGATTTAGGTCGGGAGTAACAAGCTACATGATTGTATATATAGTATAAATGTTCCTCCATACAAGTGTAGGCGCGTCTGTTTCTGTTGATTTAAAGAAATATGCAGAAATGAGTGTTGGGGCGGAATATCAGTATGATAATAAATCTCAGCAATGGAAATTAGAATCGTCGGGACGTGTTTCTATTGGTTTCTAACAATATAAAAATGTAACTATGAAAGAGAATTATGTATATCAGATACTTAAACAGTTCTTTCTTAATTCATATCCTCCTGAAATCGAAAATAAGGTGCAAAAGTGGATAATCAAAGATAAATGGACTGCTGAAAAGAATAATGCTATGTCTGCCATTTGGGATGAAATAGAAATTCCTCCAAATGATAATACATACAGGGCGTTGGATAACGTGAAGAATACCATTAGGCAAATAGAAAATAAAAAGAAGCATTTGAGGATGCGACGTGTTTTGCTTGGAAGTGCTGCTGTAATTATTCCTATACTTTTGTTGCTGGGTAGTTATTTCTATATAAGTCAAGACGTGAACATGATAGAAGTAACCACTTCAAGCAATCAACAAAAGCAATGCATCTTGTCTGACGGAACTACCATCGTGTTAAATTCTTGTACGAAAGTAATCTATCCGTCTGAATTTAAGGATTCCGTTCGTGTGGTAACGTTGGTAGGAGAAGCCTATTTTTCGGTAGCAAGCGATGCCGCTAAACCATTTATTGTAAAGACGAAAGACTTATCTGTAAGAGTTCTTGGAACTCAATTCAACATATCGGCTTACCCATCGGACGACCGTATGATCGCTACTCTAAATAGTGGCAAAATACAGGTTGATATTCAAGCCGAGAAAGCAGATAGCAGGTATATTCTTAAACCTAATCAGGAGATTGTATTTAATAAGATTGATAAATCTGTATTGATAAATACCGTTATAGGTGAAAATATCAGTTGGAAAGACGGCTCGCTTGTATTTCAGGATGCTACATTTAATGATATTATAAACACGATTGAACGCCGATTTGGGGTAACTGTTGAGTATAACAAACGAGGATTTTCCAATATACCTTATACCCTGAAATTCATGAATAATGAAAGTCTTGAAGACGTCTTGGATATATTGCAGGATGTTGTAGGTGGCTTTGAATACAAAAAAGAAGATAGTAAAATAATGTTGATACAGAAAGGAGGTGATAAATAGAAAAAAGAACCGGAAATTGTTTAGAAGCCACTTCCCGGTTCATAAAAGTCAAACTTGTTCCATTTAGAAATAGTATTTAACTTTTTAATTATATTAAATATGTCTTTATCGAAGTTCAAATTTAGGCAAAATAGTGCAGGCTATAAAATAATCAGCCTGATTATTTTCCTTTTTATCTCTATTCACTCAAATGCCCAAAATGAAAAATTCACTATCTTGGGGTGTGACATCACTATCAAACAAGCCTTTGAGCAAATTGAAGCGCAAAGCAAATACACGGTTGCTTACAGCAAAGCTCAAATAAACGTTGAACGGAAGATTACAATAAGTGTCAAAAAGGCGGAACTCAAAGATACTCTTGAAAAGACGTTAAAAGACACCGGATTCACTTATAAAATCAACGGGCTGCATATTATTATCATTCCTGTACCCTCAAATTCTCCTCAAAACGTTACTCCCCGACAAACCATAAAAGGAATTGTCAAAGATGCTGCATCCGGTTCTTCCATTCCATACGCCAATGTGGTTCTTTCAAATGTTAATCCGCCAATAGGAACGATAAGTGACAGCTTAGGGCATTACAGATTCAATAATATTCCTATTGGCAGATATGATATTCAGGTATCTTATCTTGGTTATGAGCCTGCTGTAATGAAAGAAATTC
>JAUUNK010000272.1 GCA_030844565.1 Bacteroides ovatus | reverse complement strand
GTCTGAGGGATGGCAACACCAGTCGCGGATGGCTTCGTTGGTGGCATCCTTCAAAGTCATGTTTCCTGAGGTGACCGGTATGACGGTGGCGCCCAGCATTTTCATCTTTTCTACATTGATGTGTTGGCGTTCCACGTCGGTCTTTCCCATGTAGACAATACATTCCAGGTTCATCAGTGCGCAGACTGTGGCAGTGGCTACTCCGTGTTGCCCGGCTCCGGTTTCGGCTATGATGCGTTTTTTGCCCATGCGTTGTGCCAGCAAAATCTGACCGATGGTGTTATTAATCTTATGGGCTCCGGTGTGGTTCAGGTCCTCTCGTTTGAGGTACATCTTACAACCGTATTTCTCGGAAAGGCGTTGTGCAGGATAAAGAGGAGAGGGACGTCCCACATAATCGCGCAACAAGCGGTCGAACTCCTGCTTGAAATCTTCGCTTTCCAACACTTCGAGGTACTTGTTTTGCAAGTCTTCCACACATTTGTGAAGAATTTCGGGTATGTATGCCCCGCCAAATTCTCCATAGTATCCATCCTGATCGACTAAAAAACTTTTCATAATCTTATTCTATTTTTATATTAACTTCTTAGACTTTGGGTTAACAGAAAAAAAGAGCCCCGTCGCAAGTTGCGACAGGGCTCTTTCTTTTTCTGCTATATTTCTTTTATAGTATATATACATACGAGCACTGCTCCCTTACGACCGTCGGAGTTGTAAAAGGCGCCACCACCAATATGTATTTACTAATATAGTTCTCATTGTTTTTTGCTGTTTAATGGGGGCAAATATAAGCACTTTGTTTGAAACGACAAACATAAACTTACTTTTTTATGAAGAATATTTTTGTTATTCTTTATCTGGAACAATTCTTTTGCCCGAATTGTTTCTATTACAATTTAAACAGAAAGAACATGAGACAGAGAAAAGTTTTAATTGGCATTGCAATTGCTATTTTTATCCTATTGCTGTTATATTGGTTAGTAGTGGCAGAAGACATGAGTGCCTGGCTTCCGGTAGCACATGTTTCCACTTTACAAGTCGTGGGCTGATTACCCACTTTCTGAAACCTCCTTCCCAAGTGGTATATGTCTTAGCTGAAGGCGGCATAATAGCTGTTTTCTAAGGTATTAAAAAGTGATTTGTCAGCTGTTAATAGTTGATTTGTCAGGTGTTAATAGCTGTCACGCAGGATGTTAATAGCTGACAACTCAGCTGTTAATACCTGACAAACCAGTCATTAGCGGCTGGTTTATTGGGTACAAATGCACTGTATGTAGGCTATGAATGCTTGGTAAATCCACAAAAGACAGCTTAAATAAAGCTTGTTTTGAGTCGATTTGTGCAACCGATTTATGTGAATTACGATTTGTAAGTATTATATTTGCACACAACCCGAATGATAACTACAAACTTAATAAAGAGGTATGAACAACTTTATTTTTCAGAATCCCACTAAGCTCATCATGGGCAAAGGGATGATTGCACAACTGTGCAAAGAGATACCCGCCGACAAACGGATAATGATTACTTTCGGAGGCGGTAGTGTAAAGAAGAACGGCGTATACGACCAAGTGACCGAGGCTCTAAAGAATCACTTCACGGTAGAGTTTTGGGGCATCGAACCCAATCCTGCTATCGAGACGCTCAGGAAAGCCATAGCATTAGGCAAGGAACAGAAAATAGACTATCTGTTAGCCGTAGGCGGCGGTTCTGTCATTGATGGAACGAAGCTGATTTCCGCAGGATTGCTCTATGATGGCGATGCCTGGGATCTGGTACTTGCTGGTAAGCCTGCCGAAAAGACCATTCCGTTGGCTACTGTGTTGACGCTTCCCGCCACCGGTTCGGAAATGAACAACGGCGCTGTCATCTCTTGCCGTGAAACAAAAGAGAAATATCCTTTTTATGCCAACTTCCCCGTCTTCTCCATCCTCGACCCGGAAGTGACATTTACCCTTCCTCCGCATCAGGTGGCTTGCGGACTAGCCGATACTTTTGTGCACGTCATGGAGCAGTATCTCACCGTACCGGGACAGAGTCGGCTGATGGACCGCTGGGCGGAAGGCATCTTGCTCACCCTCATAGAGATTACTCCTAAGATACGCGAAAATCAGCATGACTATCAACTGATGGCAGACTTTATGCTCTCGGCAACGATGGCGCTGAACGGATTTATCGCTTTGGGAGTATCCCAGGATTGGGCTACACACATGATAGGCCATGAGCTGACCGCCCTTCACGGCCTGACCCACGGGCATACGCTCTCTATGGTGCTTCCCGCTACCATGCAAGTGCTTCGCGAAGCTAAAGGAGACAAACTGCTCCAATATGCAGAAAGAGTGTGGGGAATTACCAGCGGAACACGTGACGAACGTATTAATGAAGCTATCTGCCGCACCGAGCAATTCTTCCGTTCGCTGGGGCTGACCACCCGCCTTCACGAAGAAAACATCGGAGAGGAAACCATTGCCGAGATAGAACGCCGTTTCAACCAACGTGGTGTTAAGTTCGGAGAGAACGAAGATGTGACGGGAGCAGTGGCACGCAAGATATTGGAGTGCGCTATGTAAAGCGAATCCCTTAGCCGAGTTGTCTTTCGATGAGATACCAGAAGAATCCTATGACTGCTAATGCCAGTGTGAGAAGAAAAATCTGACGGCCTAACCCCAGCTTGACGCGGATGTAATTGAAATCACTGAAATGCTTACGCTTCCAGTAGAGAGGGACGTTGGTCAGGAGCCATTGACTATACTCTTGCATGTTGAATTGGTCGTTCTCCGTAAACCATTGGCGTAGTCTTACTTCTAGCTCCGGAGAATCCATCCATGAGAAGGCGCGACACCATTCCACCTTTAAATGGTCGGACATGCCGAGGCAAACGACAAATTCGTTCTTGTTGCCTCCCTGCCAATAGGCTTTCTGGAGCTCGGCTATCTCTGCACTTTTCCCATGAAAGAAGAGTAGGTAGTTGCGAAACTCATATTTGTGTCCCAACACTGCATTGAGGAACCTGAGGCGGCGTTCGTCTGTCGCCTCTTCTTCTGTGGCTCCAAGCAAAGGTGATTGGTCTTCGTCTCTCAGGAGAGGATAATCATACAATCCGAGTTTCATTACTTCCGAAGGGGTGAACTTTTCAAACTTATAGATATTATTGGTGCAGCGAAGCGGGTTTTGATAGCTGCCCTCCACGGTGAGAATCCTGCATTTGCTTTCTTCTCCGGCATAATTATATTGTTGTGCGTCGCCATTGATGCGATAGTAGTGGCGGTGCATGGGGATGAAACGTTGTTCCGTTCCGAACTGGAGGCTTAGTTGGTTGTAATAGCTCCTGGAGATAGTCACTTCACGTCTGAATGTATCCAGATAAACCCAATATTCCGGGTGATATTTCCGGTAAGAGCGGTCTACTTGTACCGTGTATGTCTTTCCCTGCGCATCGCGTCTGGTTTCTGTGACTACATGATGTATCCACTCGTCCCATTCGTCATAGTGGCGGACTGCCGTTATCCAACCCCCCAGATATTCCTTCGTGGCACAAAGCCCCCGTTTCAGCAACCGGCGTCCTTGCCAGATGACGAGACACGTGCATCCTATCATTGCTATGAGCATTTCTACGGTGTTGTCGAAGCCATAGAAGTTGCCTACTAAAGCAGCCGCCACAAAGGGCAGTATATAGAAGAAGTTTTCCATGAACTCAGAACACGTCTACATTATCATCCAGACGTGTCTGCATCACTGTTTTGGAACGGGTAGAAGAAATCATCTCGTACTCGAGCGGTTGGCGCCCGCCCAGAAACCACTTGGATGGGATGCTTTCTAAGAGGGTGGAGTGTTCGCGGATAATATCCGCCATGCGCTCCTGAGCCTTCTGGAATTGCACACGGTATATTTCGATGGCTTGCATCAGGTCGGCATATAGGTGTGTGTTAAATTCAGGGTTCTGCTCTTGTATCCATTTCATCATGTTTTTGTCGTCGGCAGAGTATCTTCCCGCTATAAGTTCCGGATAGATTTCCCGGAAAGCCTTCTCGTACTTGTCGGATACTTCGGCCTTTTGTTTGATAATCTTCCACATGGTATCATACACGCTTTCGATTTTCTTGCTTTGCGCTTCGCTCTCTTTGCGCAGGGATACTTCTACGTTTTTGTAATGAAAGGCCATCAACATAATGATAACAACAATGGCAAGCACCAGCCCCAGGAGAATTAATTCCATATTCATAGTTTATTTTTAATGTTTGTTTCCGAGGCAAAGTTAGGAAAAAGAGTTGGTACATAGCACTTTTTCTATCTTCTATTTTTAGTATAGAGGCTATCGATGATACCGTCCGAAAGCCCGATAGTGGGTACAATGATGCCTGTTGCCTGCACATACGTTGCTACATCCAGGAAGATTTCGGCAGCGGGTACAATGACATCCGCCCGGTCGGGGTTCAGGCTGAAGCGGCTGATTCGTTCTTCTATCGGCAAGGCTTTCAGTGTTTCGTACGTTGCACGCAGAGAGTCTATAGGCAGGAAAGAATTCTGTTTGTCTTTGTTCTCTGCAAGGCGGAAGAGTTTGTTGATGTTGCCTCCCGAGCCGATGATGCGCACCGAAGCATACTCTTGGGCAAGTCCTAGGAGGTCGCGGTGCATGGCTTCTTTTTCTTCTTCGTTCACCATTCCGCTGAGCATTCTCACCGTGCCTATGTTATAGGAGCGGGAGTTTTTCAGTTGTCCGTTGGAGATAAGGTCGATTTCTGTGCTGCCTCCGCCCACGTCTACGTAGAGATAGTTTTCCGTAGCCGTAAAGAGCTGCTCGATATGATTGTCGTACACGATGCGGGCTTCTTCTTGCCCATTGATGATTTCTATGCGGATGCCTGTCTTCTTTTCTATCTTCCGGGCAATTTCTTTTCCGTTGCCGGCATCCCTCATGGCAGACGTGGCACAGGCACGGTAGTCGCGTACTTCGTAAATCTTCATAAGCTGTTTGTAGGCTTTCATCAGCCGGACCAGGTTCTTTTCCTTCTCTCCGGAAATCTTGCCGATGGTGAAAGCGTCTTCGCCCAGGCGAAGGGGAACGCGCACCAGTTGGACTTTGCTCATTAGCTTATCCGAGTTTTCTTCATTTACCGATTTTATGAGCAGCCGGACGGCGTTGGAGCCTATGTCGATGGCTGCGTAAGTTGCTTTTTTCATATCTTTCTTTAAATTAGGGGTGACTATATTCTTTATATAACTCTTCTTGCGAGCGGAACAGAACGGCTTCTTTTCCTTCTTCTTCCAAGGCGTCGAGGAGGCTTTTGTTTTCTCCGCTTCCGTCCACTATGCGTCCTTTAGCGGTGTCTTTGAGTCCATAGCAGACCACTCGTTTGAGGTCTGCTTGTATGTCTTTGTCATATACGGGGGTGAGTACTTCGATGCGGTTGTCCAGGTTGCGGGGCATCCAGTCGGCGGACCCGATGTAATAGCGTTCTTCGCCTCCGTTGGCAAAAATGAAGATGCGGGAGTGTTCCAGATAACGGTCGATGATGCCCAGGATACGGATGTTCTCGCTTATCCCCGGCACTCCTGTGACGAGAGAACAGTTTCCACGTACCAGCATGTCCACTTGTACTCCGGCAGCCGAAGCCTGATAGAGCTTTTCTACCAGGGGGCGGTCTGTCACATGATTCACTTTGCAGAGGATATAAGCTTCTTTTCCCTGCTCCTTGTTCTTTATTTCTTTCTGGATAAGAGATAGCAGGCTTCTGCGCAAATGGTTGGGCGACACCAGCAATTCTTGGAAGCAGACCGGAGTGTAGGGTTTCTCGATGAAGTCGAACACTGCGTTCACTTCCTTCACAATCCGGCGGTGGGCGGTCATAAGGGTGTAGTCGGTGTAGGCGCGGGCGTTTCCTTCATGAAAATTGCCTGTACTGATGCAGGCAATGTCTCCCCGTCGGGTGCTGATATGTAGTAGTTTAGAGTGTATTTTTAATCCTTCCACGCCGAATATGACGCGGATACCTGCGTCCTGCATCCGTTTACTCCAATTGATGTTGGACTCTTCGTCGAATCTAGCCAACAGTTCGATGACTACTGTTACTTTCTTTCCGTTCTTGGCAGCGCTGATAAGTGCCTTGATGATTTTGGAATCCTTAGCCAGGCGGTAGAGTGTCATCTTGATGCTCTTCACTTCTTTGCTGATGGCGGCTTCGCGCAGCACCCGGATAAAGGTGTCGAAAGAGTGGTAAGGATAGTGTAGCGAGCGGTCTTTTTGGCGGATAAGGGAGAGCAGGCTTTTTGTCCCGTTCAGTTCCGGTTTGAGCACCGGGGGCCAAGCAGGATACTTGAGGTCTTTCCGTCCGCAATCAGGGAACTTCATTAAATCCTTGAAATTATGGTAACGTCCGCCTGCCACTTGTGTGTCGTTTTTGTCCACATTGAGGCGGTCGGCAAGACTTTTCAGTAAGTCTTTCGGCATTTGTGCGTCATAGACGAAACGTATCGGCTCT